>NZ_JBHIOI010000018.1:0-31315 GCF_042195415.1 Bartonella sp. CE47NXGY
TATGCTGGAGATACAATGCCTTTTTGCAAATTATGTTCCAAAAGTGAATAGATATGCGCCAAAAAGGAATAGGAAAAATCTAAAGCTAAGATCGAGATCATCATGGTGGGGCATTTTCTTTTGAAACTTTTGTTTAAAGCGCGTTCATAGAGAGTTTTTGTTGATCATAAAAAAGGGGGGTGAAAACGACAAGGCATGCCTATAGGGCTTTATGAGGTCATTATAATATAGATGCTGTTTTGTTTATATTCTTTCATAAATTTGAATTTTTATCTCATGACAACGTCTTGGTCGATAAACATATGATAAGCGTTACGAATGGGAATATATTTATGTTTCATAAATAAAAGCACATTTTGTATAGAGAGCTCTTTCTTTGTGTTTGCGCTATTGTATTCTTTTGACAAATGCTTTTCTTTTTGATTGTATCAAAAAGTTTAAAGAGAGACCTTGTTAGGATATAAAATGTTTCGTTCAACTTTTTTTAAAAATCGTGAAATCTATGGACCTCTTTGTATTGGATTTGATCCGAGCCATAAAGTTTTGCAATCGTGGAAACTAAGCTTTGATTATAAAGGTCTAAAAGATTTTTGTGATATTCTCTTAACAGCAGTTGTTGGTAAAGTAGGTATTATAAAGCCGCAAGTCGCATTTTTTGAATTATATGGTGTGGAAGGTCTTCAAGCTCTCAAAGAACTGATTGAAAATGCACACGAACAAGGCATATTGGTTCTGGCGGATGCAAAAAGGGGGGATATTGGCTCTACTGCTGAAGCCTATGGTAAGGCTTGGCTTGGTCCAAGTAGTGCGTTCAAGGTGGATGCCATGACAGTTAATCCTTTTTTGGGTTTTGATGCTCTTATTCCTCTGATAAAGGTTGCAGAAGAAACAGGAGCAGGGGTTTTTGTGGTTGTTCAGTCTTCTAATCCAGAGGGGAAACAAATACGAAATGCGCTTATTGGTGACCAGACACTCTCTCTTCATCTTGCACAGTGTATTTGTGATTATAATAGTCATTCTTCGGTTATTCATCATAATATTGGCCCCATAGGTGCGGTTATAGGAGCGACATTAGGATCTGAATCAAAAGACACAATCGAGCAGTTAAAAAATAGTCTGTTTCTCGTTCCGGGTATTGGCGCTCAAGGTGGAACAATGACACAACTAGCAAATCAATTTCCACAAAGACTTTGGCAGAATGTTATTCCCTCTGTATCACGCTCTATTACAGATGCTGGACGAAATATTGTTGATTTAAAAAATGTTATCAATCATTTTGCAGAACAAGCGCAAAGCACACTGATGTCTTGAGGATTTTTGCATCTGTAATAAATCTGAAGAATTCTGAAAGGGAGGGGTTTTGAGGGGGATGCTTCCGATTTATCAAGAATCAACTGTCGCTTTGAGGTTTCTTTCAACAAGCACAGATGTCTTTTCATTGAATGTTAAGCGGGCATTTCATGTTGAGCGGGAGGCTATGTTCCTATTGAAAGTACAAATATTTTCAGTAGATTGCCTTAAGGGTAAAGGTTTGCATCTTTTAAAAGCAAAAGCTTATGCATATTGTTACCAGTTTTCAGTTGATAAAGTTATTGCAGCGTTTGTTTCTATAAGATAGACACACGTTATCGGTGAATATATATTGTTGTTAGAGAAAAATATGTTATCAAAACAAGAAAAAACCAAAGCCCGTTTACCCCGTGGGTTTGTTGATCGTACAAGTGCACAGTTGTATGCAACTGAAACAATGATTGCGCAAATTCGTGAAGTTTATGAACTTTATGGTTTTGAAGCACTGGAAACACCAATTTTTGAATATACAGATGTGCTGGGTAAGTTTTTACCGGATTCAGATCGTCCAAATGCGGGCGTTTTTTCGCTACAAGATGATGATGAGCAATGGATGTCTTTGCGCTATGATCTTACCGCGCCTCTTGCTCGTTATTTTGCCGAGAATTTTGAAGTTTTGCCAAAGCCTTATCGCAGTTATCGTCTTGGCTTTGTTTTTCGCAATGAAAAACCAGGTCCAGGGCGGTTTCGGCAATTTATGCAGTTTGATGCGGATATTGTTGGAACACCAACGGTAGCGGCTGATGCCGAAATTTGCATGATGGCAGCCGATAGTTTGGAAAAATTAGGGTTTCAGCATCATGAATATGCCATTCGTCTGAATAACCGAAAAATTCTCGATTGTGTTTTAGAGAAAATTGGTTTGGGGGGAAATGAGCAGGCTGAAAAGCGCTTAACTGTCTTAAGAGCAATTGATAAACTGGATAAATTTGGTTCTGAAGGGGTGCGTTTGCTTTTGGGAAAAGGGCGTTTGGATGAAAGTGGTGACTTTACAAAAGGGGCGGAGCTTAAGGAAAAAGAGATTGAGTGTATTCTTACCTTAACTGCTGTTGGAGCTGAAACAGCAGAAGAAACGCTTGAGGCTCTTAAAGAAGTGGTTGGTGATCATGTTCAAGGGCGTGAGGGAATTCGTGAGCTTGAGGAAATGCAAGCAATTTTTGCCGCAAATGGCTTTCAGAATCGTATCAAGATTGATCCATCGGTGGTGCGTGGACTGGATTATTATACAGGTCCTGTTTTTGAGGCTACGTTGCTGTTTGATGTTTTCAATGATGATGGGCAGAAAGTTGTTTTTGGCTCCGTTGGTGGTGGTGGGCGCTATGATGGATTGGTGGCACGCTTTCGTGGTGAAAACATTCCAGCAACAGGTTTTTCAATCGGGGTCTCACGCTTGATCGCTGCTTTGCAAAATCTTGAAAAGTTGCCTATGAAGGAGACAACAGGGCCGGTTGTGGTGCTGATGATGGATAAAGAGCCAGAGGCGGTTGCTGGTTATCAAAAAATGGTGATGCAGTTGCGTGGTGCGGGAATTCGTGCTGAGCTCTATTTGGGGGCATCGGGGATAAAAGCGCAGATGAAATATGCAGATCGACGCCAAGCGCCTTGTGTGGTTATCCAAGGCTCACAAGAACGTGAGAGCGGAAAAATACAGATTAAAGATTTGATTGAAGGGGCGCGTTTGTCTCATGAAATTAAGGATAATCAAACATGGCGTGAAAGTCGACCAGCACAAGTGACGGTTGATGAAGATCAATTGGTCAAAACAGTACAGGATATTTTAGCCGCCCAAAAATGATAATGGTAAAAGTCTTTATCGAAGTGATTGTTCGAAATATTTTGGAAATTTGAAATTCAATTTTTAAAATTTGTGCTTTGCTCGTTTATACGTGTTGGTGCACGCGTTCAAAAGCGGGGTTTTGAAGTGCGTGCGGCATAAAAGAGAGATTTTTAAGAGATAAATAAGCACTATTTGCTATAAAACGTGCCCTTCTGAGGATGCGATGATAATGCGTTAAAATGAGCAAAAAAATTGTAACGAACAAAAACTCTGAGAAAATTAAAAGGTTTCACGCAACCCTTTCCCAAAAGTTTATAAAAATATTGACAAGTTCATATTGGCTTCATCTTTGAATTCTCATCTATGAGTATCAAATCCTTTGATGTTCTCTTCTTAGACATTACAAAATTTAGCCTTATTGCAAAAGGAGGAAGAACTAGAGCGTTTTATCCTAAAAGACTTTTTAAGCTTCAAAAAACAATGGAATGACTTAAATCGAACAATTTTTTACAGGAGCATGTTTGGATGAATTGTAAGCTGCCATAATGGTAACTTACTGATAATATGCATTTTTCATAAAGTCAATTCTTTAACGGAGAAATGAAAATGGTCCAATATGATTTTACTCTGCTCTATGAACGAAATCCCTTTATTCTTGAAAGACCTGAGAATATTGGAAAATCATTTAAACTTCCTCCTTCAAATTTCGGATTTGAAGATCTTCCGCAAATTACCTTTTCAGGCGCCTCGTCGTGTCGGCGTATGATTTTTGGGTTATCATTTAGTGGTATGAAAGCATTTTTTGTGATGTTGTGGCAGGTAGGGAAAATGTTAGATGAGGGGGATGATGTGGATTTATGGTTTGATCAGATAACATTGGATCATGATATTCTTGAAGAATTTTTGACTTGCGATCTTTCAATTCAAGAACCAGAATATCTTAATTTTGAAAGTTTTAAAGAAGGTATCAAAGAATTAGAAAAGAATAAAATTGTAGCGAAGGGGACAAAAAAAGATTGTTATTTCATCAATCCAGATATTTTTGGTCTTCCTGAATGTGATGAAGATTTTGAGTTCGATGAAGAGGAAGAGATAGAAGCACACTTTACGGTAGAATACCCGAATAAACAACTCCTTTAATCGTTTTTCTCTTAGAGAAAAATAAAGGCTTAGAATAAATGGCTATGAGAACAGCAATGAGTCTGTTTATGGTATGTGAATTGGAATGTTTGCGGGATCTGTTTTGATTTAATATTCTCCATGAATGGTTCTTTATGCAGAGCGGTTTTTATGCCATATTTTCTTCTTTTTATGAGACATAAGTTAATTTGAACTGTGCACCTCTTCAAACAAATGTTTGATCTGTATTTTCTTTCTTGGTACTTTTGTGAACTTTGCAGTAATGATGTTCATAGCTCTTGTATTTTGGCGCGTTTACGAGAGGTATTTTTACTCTTTTTAATCGTTTATTCATATGCCAATCCCGCTTGCTAATGAGCAAGAAAATAGTTTTAAGGGATTCAATATAAGAAGGGATAAAATAAAACAATCTTATGATATTCGGCTCCTCTCATTCAATATGCAAAATTATAAATTATCTTTATAAATCAAAGTATTGTTTAATACAAAGTTTTTCTCAGTATGAGAAATTTAGCATTGATCTTGCATATTTCATCAATACGTTAGTCCTTGATGTTTCTGAGAGAGTTTTGCATGAATTTGCGCATTTGGCAATTGCATCCCCATTTTTTGATAGCGTGCAACAGCTTTTAACTCTTTGATTTTTAGCGCTACAACGGGATTTTTCATCGGCAATTTTCCAAGCTTTTTCAAAGCAGTTAAAACATAAAATATTTATTGAAAAAATTATTGCTGTAATCTTTTTTCACAGAAGGCGTACAATCAACTTATCGGGTCTGTTTTCACGAATAGATGTTGTAAAAAGTCAACGACACAAATCTTCCTCCTCAGAAAATTTGTGTCGTAAAATTTTGTTTAAATAGACGATTGGGGGAATTAGCTTTTCAATGCTTTTAAAACATGTTGTGGTGAAGAAACTTCATAAGGATCTGTTGCACAATTATCTGAAAAACCTGCTTCTTCGAACCATTGTTCAACCACACCATCATTAATAACAGCTGCATAGCGCCATGATCGCATGCCGAACCCAACATTGTCTTTTGCAACCAGCATACCCATTTTGCGTGTGAATTCACCAGAGCCATCGGGAATTAACTTCACGTTTTTGATATTTTGTGCTTTTCCCCAAGCATTCATGACAAAAGCATCATTGACGGAAAGACAATAAATTTCATCAATACCCGCTTGTTTAAATTCATCATAGAGCTTTTCAAAATCAGGCAGCTGAAAGGTTGAGCAAGTAGGGGTAAAAGCTCCAGGAAGAGAAAAAAGAATAACACGCTTTCCTTTAAAGTAAGCATCGCTGTTAACTTCTTGCCACCGATAAGGATTGTCTCCAGCCACTGATTCATCGCGTACGCGTGTGTGGAATGTTACATTGGGAACTGTTTTTTTCATCATCATGATGCTCCTGTATTCTTTTACGAAAATTTTGTTTTAAAACAGCCTTTGTATTTAAAAACATATGGCAAAAAGCGTTTTAAATAAAAGGGCTTCTCTAAAAATTCTTACTTCTGGTGAGTGTGCAAATATTTCACACTTCCGTCAAGTAGAATTAATGGTCGACTTTGGATACTCTTCACCTTAAAATTATAGGAAAGAATATAAAGGTATGGATATGACCGTAAAGACAGTTTTAACCACGGCTTTTGAGGGACAAAAACCGGGAACGTCTGGTTTACGCAAAAAAGTGTCTGTTTTTCAACAACCCCATTATGTAGAAAACTTTATACAGTCTCTTTTTGATAATATTGGACCTCTTGAAGGAAAAATGTTGATTCTGGGGGGGGATGGGCGCACTTTTAATCGTACTATCCTTCAGATTGTGTTGAAGATGGCAGCGGCGCATGGTGTCTCTCTTATTAAAGTGGGAAGGGGCGGTATTCTTTCTACACCTGCTGTTTCGCATCTTATTCGTAAAACTCATGCTCATGGTGGACTTATTCTTTCTGCAAGCCATAATCCTGGTGGTCCAGGGGGAGATTGTGGTATTAAATATAATATTTCTAATGGGGGCCCCGCTCCTAATTCTTTATGTGATGCTATTTTTGCAACATCGCAACGTCTTTCCTGTTATAAAATTTTTGAAGCACCAGATGTTGATTTAGATAAGCAAGGTACAACCTTTATAGGAGCCATGCGGATTGATATTATTGATCCTGTCGCTGATTATGTTGCTTTGATGCAGGAGCTTTTTGATTTTGACTGTATTGCCAAAGCTGTGGCTCGAGGTCTTACTTTACGGTTTGATGCCATGCATGCAGTAACAGGGCCTTATGCCCATGAAATTTTTGAAAAATGCTTAGGATTTTCTGAAGGGACGGTGGTTAATGGTATTCCTTTGCCAGATTTTGGAGGCGGTCATCCAGATCCCAATTTGGTTTATGCTAAGGATCTTTATGATTTATTGATGTCAGAGCAAGGACCAGATCTTGGCGCCGCCTCTGATGGTGATGGAGACCGTAACCTCATTATTGGTCGTCAACAATTTGTCTCGCCTTCGGATTCTTTGGCTATTATGGCTGAACATGCACACCTTATTAAAGGATATCGAAAAGGTGTTGTGGGGATAGCGCGCTCTATGCCGACGGGGCGTGCTGCTGATCTAGTTGCGGAAAAACACGGATTAAATTTTTTTGAAACGCCAACGGGATGGAAGTTTTTTGGAACCCTTTTGGATGCGGGAAAAGTAACCTTTTGTGGTGAAGAAAGCTTTGGAACGGGCTCTCATCACATCCGCGAAAAAGATGGTTTATGGGCTGTCCTATTTTGGTTAAATCTTGTAGCGGTAACAGAAAAAACTGTCGCACAGATTGTTCAACAGCATTGGTCCACCTATGGGCGTTTTTACACGTTACGGCATGATTATGAAGAAGTCGAAGCAGATAAAGCTTTGGCATTACTAGAGCATTTGCGTGCGCACTTACCACATGCAGGAACTGAAATTTCTGGATTTTTCGTCAAAAAAGCAGATGATTTTACATATCATGATCCCGTTGATCAGAGCGTTAGCACGCGGCAAGGTATCCGTATTTTTTTCGAGAATGGAGCAAGGTTGGTGGTTCGTTTGTCGGGAACAGGGACGCTAGGTGCTACTTTACGACTTTATTTTGAACAGTATGAAAGTGATCCGCGCAAACACAATTTTAATCCGCAAGAAGTTCTCCAACCTTTGCAACAGGTAGCACTAAAACTGTTAAACATACAACAAGCATTGGGGCGAGATCGTCCTGATATTATCACCTAAGATCATTGGAATGTTTTTTTGTAAAGGTATGATGATTGATCACATGGATGTGATTTTAGGGGTGTGATTTTATGTGCATAAGGGAGAGCTTAACTCTATTTTTAGGCGAGACTTGTTTTTTCCACCTTTCCATATCAATCGGATTCCTAAAACTGCGGGATTCTTAAAACTAAATGCTGTAGGAAATTATAATCGAGCATAATCGGATCATTTATGTCCAATGGGTTTGCTCAATGGCTTGATAGCAATTTTTGTTTAATAGGGGAATGTTTCTCATACAAAACAAAATACGATCATTGTTGCACATTTCATATGTTTGTTTTAAAGAATCTTCTCTCTCAAGACACTAAAAACGCATCTTATGCGTGTTGCTTTGAAAGGGATAACCGGCCATCCATCCATTGAGCAGCACCATTTTTACGCTTATGAGAGAGTAAGACGGCACCATTATTCACTTTGCCCGCTTTCAATGTTGGCTCTTATATTTGAGAGTATTTAGTATTTTGGATAATCGTTTTACACGGATTTTCCTACTTGTAACATGCAAACAAAAGGCTTTGGTTGTTTCAATGTAAAAGGGGTTGAGAGAATCTCAGCTTATTTATCGGCTCTCATTCAATATACAAAACCATTAACTATGATCATAAATCAGTCTGTTCTCTAACATTATGACTGTTATCTTTACTTAAATAAAAGGTTAAGTTGGGGACATCATTTTCTTGTTTCTCAATGCTGCAATAGTTTTTAGCTCTCTGAGAACGTTTTATTCAGAGATGTTCCTTTTCTAATTGTTTTGTTATCCATTCGTTAATTGCATTGGTGATGTATAAGAAAATGATTTTGATTAATTTATTAGAGAGAATGCAGTGAGTAAATTTTATGATATGCGGGGGGCTTATTTGAGTTGTATAATGATCAATCATTTTTATAAACTTGTGTATAGTATGTGATGATAGCATTCATGAATACAGTTGGCAGATGAGGATTGAAACAAAGGGAAACATTTTTCTAAAATAATGGACAATAAGCACTTCTTGCTTTATGACCAGTCATAATGAATGTTTTTTCTAAAAAAGGGAAATTTATGACCCAATATCCCAAATGTCCTCGTTGTGATTGTCTTTATACTTATGAAGATGGTGAAAATTTTGTGTGTCCTGAATGCGCGCATGAATGGCCACAAAAAAACGATGATACGGTTCTTGCCAATACTGTTTATGATGCCAATGGTCAGATTTTAACAAACGGAGATACCGTTATGGTGATAAAAGATCTGAAAGTAAAAGGCGCTTCATCTGTTTTAAAAGGGGGGACGAAGGTAAAGAATATTCGCTTGGTGGATGGGGATCATAATATCGATTGCAAAATTCCTGGGATCGGTCAGATGAGTTTAAAGTCGGAGTTTGTGAAAAAAGTTTAGGCATTTATCTTCTTGCAATTGTTTTTGCATTTCGTTGGTTTTCTATTTTTACATTCTTCTCTAATTGGGCATATTTTTCTCCAATGGGCTTCTTTTCTTGTTTCATAGATTACACCAATCAGATAGGAGCAATATGTTTTCCTTTATTGCAAAGCCATGTATCGCAGAGAAATAGCGACTCTTTCTTTTCTTTTAATATGGGGTTATGAGGGGACTGGATGTTGACTCATAAGCAACAATAAAAGTGTGCGCTTTATGAGAAAAACAACGCCGTAAAGTAGACAAACTTATTTCTGCTGAATTGAAAAAATATTCTCATTTTTTTATCAGATAATTTCTCAAACAACCATAATAGATCTGGCTTCAATGTATTTATTTTTTATGGGTAGTTACACCTTTTGCGTCATATTTATGGAAATGAGATTGAAAATGATAGAGGAAATTCTTGATTTTAAGAATGGAAAAAGGACGCTATGACCTTGATAAGGTCGTACTGTCATTCATTTTTCAGCTCTTAGTGCTGCAACAGTCTCTTATAAAAGTGTACATAAGAGCTATTAAAAATAGTTTTTGTTATTATCCAGTTTGTGCTGTGTAAGCGGACGATTTTGATTGATGCAATAAAAACAGAATTGAAATAAGAAAAATGTCAGAATTCTCATTCAAGTTGCAAAATGTGATCTTTGTCGAGTGGCTGAAACAACATATTGATTTATAATAATAAATTAGCGTTATTCATATTGAATTAGAACCCCGAATAACGTGGGATTCTCTCATTTCAAATCTGTTCCATGTTGAATCAATTAAAATCACTTGCTTGCACACCACAAGCGGGGCTGGCGTGTGGGTAAAAATGAGGAAAGAAAGGAGTAAAAATGACTCTTATGAATCGTCTTAATGAAAGAGCTGTCGCATCATTAGGGGCTGGCAGATATGATGATGGTGCCGGCTTGCTACAAGAAGTATTTTGCGTGATTTGTCGTTGGAAGCACTGAGAAAGATGAAGCAAATGGGCACTCTATCTTGCAATGTTTTCTTTTTTGTAACGAGGTCGTGTTTTCCTCGTTAAAATTGCATGACAAGATTATAAAACAAAATAAATTTAAAGTGCACATCCATGCATTGTACTTCTGTGTACGTATAAATTGGTTTATTGAAACAACTTATGCTCTTAAAAGGGCAGAAAGCTTTTTAAGGCATATGTGGAGGTGAAAGGTGAGTGAAGGTATCATTATTGGACAGATTTTTTTAACAGTACTCTATTTTTATGGCTGCATGGCTTACTTCGAGAATTTCAGGAATAAAATGACGTAAGATCTTTACATTCCATGTTTGAGCACTGTTGAAGAGGGGCAATCGGTGTGGTTATTTTACCTATTGAGGTCAATATTTATTGTGGCATGGCTTCAACGCCTAAAACTTCAGGGATAAAATGGCGTAAAAGATTTTCAATACCATGTTTGAGGGTTGCCGTTGAAGAGGGACATCCAGCGCAGGAGCCGCGCATATTGAGATAAACAATACCATTTTCAAATCCACGAAAAGTAATATCTCCACCATCATTGGCAACCGCTGGGCGGATACGCGTTTCAAGCAGCTCTTTAATGGTTAAGACAATATCAACATCTTTTTCGTCATAAAATTCTTCGTTAAGGGCATGGGTTTGTGCTTGTGTTGTAGCGTTGGTAGTGATCACTGGCTCATTGGATAGAAAATGTTCCATGATTGTGCCTAAAATGACGGGCTTGAGATGTTGCCATTCCCCTTCTTTTTTGCTTACGGTGATAAAATCATAGCCTAAAAAGACACCATTGATATTGGGAATATTAAACAGTTTAGCCGCCAAAGGTGAGTTTTTAGCTGCTTCTTCAGGGTCACGAAATTCTAATACGCCCTCAGAAAGAACCACGCGTCCTGGCAAGAATTTAAGAGTTGCAGGATTTGGGGTGGTTTCAGTTTGTATAAACATAGATTCTCCTTTTATAACGAAGGCTTGGGAAGATCTTACATTGTAGAATATTATATTTTTTAGGCAATAGATCTAATATCTTCATCGGCAAGATTGCTAGGAATAACAATGACAGGGATTGAAAAAGCTGTTCCTTTATTCCCGATTAATTGAACAAGGGGTCCTGGTCCTTCTGTATGTCCACTGGCTGCTAAAACAATCAGTGCAATCCTTTTATCTTCGTCGATCAGTTTAGAAATCTCATCAATTTTTTTTCCTTCACGCACTACTATTTCTGTTTCAAGCGCATGGGTGGTGCGGACTTCACTGGCAATGTCTCCTAATATTTTATGAGCACTTTGCTTTGATTCTGTACGCATAACGTTGTTTACACCCAGAAAATGTTGAAATTCTACACTATCAACGACACAAAGTAATACCAATGTTCTACTGGTATTTTGGGCATGCTGTGCGGCAAACGCAACGGCACGCCGACACTCTGGTGTTTCATCGATAATAACTAAGTTTTTTTTCTTTGGTTCTTTTTTCGGATTTTGGGGTTTGGAAATCATGCACTTTCTCTATTTTGTACAAACGATTTTTTTGCTCTCTACAGTTTTTAGTTTTATTATTTTTATGTATCGTGCAAAAATCCAATAATTTCACGAATTTTTTTCATATTTTCTTCTGCGAGCATACTAGCACGTTTAGCGCCATCATGCAAAACAGAGTCGATATAATCATTTTCTTGATGAAGGCGACGTAATTCTTCTGTTATAGGGGCAAGCTTATGGACAACAAGGTCGGCTAGAGCTGTTTTAAAATGCGAAAATTGTTGACCAGAAAATTCTAAAAGAATCTTTTCTTTGCTAACTTTGGCAAAGGCGGCATAAATACCAAGCAGGTTATCTACTTCTGGTCGTTCTTTTAAAGCGGCAAGGGTATCGGGAAGTGGAGCCGAATCCGTTTTGGCTTTGCGTATTTTTTTTGCGATAAGATCAGCGTCATCGGTCAAATTAATGCGTGAAAAATCTGAAGGATCTGATTTTGACATTTTTTTCGTCCCATCGCGCAAAGACATAACGCGTGTGGCTGTTGTTCCAATTAGTGCTTCTGGAAGAGGAAAAAAGCCTTGTCTTTTTTCTTCATCTGTTTGCATAGAGATGCCAAAATTTAATTCGGCAATACGCTGTGCATAGTCGTTGTTAAATTTTTGTGCAATATCGCGTGTGAGTTCAACATGCTGTTTTTGATCTTCGCCTACTGGAACATGCGTTGCACGATAGACTAAAATATCAGCAGCCATCAAAGTGGGATAGGCAAAAAGCCCGATGGATGCTTTTTCGCGATCTTTTCCCGCTTTATCTTTAAATTGTGTCATGCGTTGAAGCCAGCCGATACGGGCAACACAATTAAAAATCCAGGCGAGTTCAGCATGTTGAAAAACACGTGATTGGTTAAAAATAATGTGTTTTTGAGGATCAATACCGGCGGCTAAAAAAGCTGCTGTCACTGTTCTGGTGGATTCGCGTAAAGTAAAGGGATCTGGGTTGACTGTGAGCGCATGCATATCCACAACACAATAGAGGCAGTGATGAGAGTTTTGCAGTTCAACCCAACGCTGAATGGCTCCAAGATAATTGCCAAGATGTAAATGACCACTCGGTTGTACGCCGGAAAAGACAAGTGGTGTGAAGGTATCCATAGGAGTGCTCTTTCTTCAATTAAGGTTATTCATTTTATTGTTTTTGACAAAGTATAGATATTATGAGCGTTTTTTCAAATTTTTAAGCGTGTGAAAAAAGGAACGGGTGTTGAATAAAAAATAGGCACTAAAATAGATCAAAAATATGCCAATCATGATCCCAGCTAAGGTGATCGCGCGCAAGAAAAATGATGCTTGTGAGGATAAAGGAAAAGACAAAAAACCAAACACATTCAATCCGTAATAGAGGGCTAGTGCACTCAAAAGAGTTGCCATCATGAGACATAATATTCGTTTTATCAGTTGGAAGTCGTATTTCCAATAACCGCGTTTGATAAGGACACTCCACAGCAAAAGGGTGTTGGCCCATCCAGAGGTAATTTCAGCAATAACAATGCCTCGTGCAGATAGAATAGGAAATAATGTTAAGGCGAGACTGATATTGATGAAAACGCAAATACCTGTAAAAATCATCGGTGTTTTGGTATCTTCATGGGCAAAAAAATTAGGAATAAAGACCTTAATAAGAACAAAAGCTGGAAGTCCTAATCCATAAAGTTCTAGTAATTGTGCAACATGGTGTGTTGATTGACTGGTAAATTGTCCTCGCTCAAAGAGCAAACTGACAATGGGAGTGGAGAGCAGCAAAAAAGCAATGGATGCTGGAAGTGTTAACAACAATGTTAATTCAATAGAGCGATTTTGTAAATGGTGGGTTTCTTTATGCTTTTTGCTCCGCAAAGCGCGTGTTAACTCTGGTAAAAGAACGGTTGCAACGGCAATGGCAATTACGCCTAAAGGCAATTGATAAAGACGATCAGCATACATCAAAGAAGAGACAGCACCCGATTGACTAGAAGCAATGTTGGTATTAATAAGCAAATTAATTTGCGTGATGCCACCTGTGATGGCTGCGGGGAATGCTAAAGTTAATAGCTTACGAACATTAGGACTTAAATGGGGCTGGCGGAAGGAAATTTTCATTCCACTTTGACGCAAAGCAAGGGCAATTAAGGTGAGTTGAAGAAGCCCTGCTGCCAATACACCCCAAGAGAGATTTAAGCCGATATGCCAAGCGTCAAGTTTATAGATCCAAGCATAGGCAAGCACACCAATCAGAATAATGTTTAAAAAGAGTGGGGCAATGGCGGCAATAAAATAGCGTCGCAGAGCATTAAGCATGCCCCCCATCATGGCAGCAAGCGACATGCAGGTTAAATAGGGAAACATGATTGCAGTAAAGTGAATTGTAGCGTTAAATTTTGTTGCATCTTCGGTAAAACCTGGGGCAATAATGGTTCGTACCAAAAAAGGCATACTCAGTTCCATCGCAATCGTTAACAGTAAGAGCAGCGAAAAGAGAACGCCAAAGACTTCTTCTGCAAATTTGCATGCCGTTTCGTGACCTTCTTCAGTGATTTTTTTTGCAAAAAGAGGAATGAAAGCAGCGTTAAAGGCACCTTCAGCAAAAAAACGACGAAATGTGTTGGGAAAACGAAAAGCAGCGTTAAAGGCATCAGAAACAGGACCTGTCCCTAGGGCTGCTGCCATAAGCATTTCGCGTACGAAGCCAAAAATACGGCTCATGAGGGTTCCGGAAGCAACTGTTGCAATTTTTTTAATCAATGTCATAAAGATATATCAGCTTTGTTGTAAAAGAGAAGCGATGACAGGAGAAATAAAGCGTTTTAAATCGTAAAAATCTGATCTCTATCCTAATCAAGGATACTTTTTGAAAGCGTTTTACGACGGTGTTTATCTTTCTGTCAACAATGGTGCTTGAAGACTTTTTTATGCTCCTTGTTTACTGTTGTATTAAAATTTTTATTGTTGCCATAAAATAATTAAAATTTCTTTTTCAAACTGAAATATGCGAGTGATATCATAACAGTTTGAAGGGATATATAATGATAATTTCTCTTTATGGGTGATGTCGTGAATAGTGCAACCCAATACCGTTCTGTTTTATGTGAGGGGTGTGACCCTATTAAAGAACGCAAATAAAATAAAAGCGTGGAGCAATACGCAATTTCCATTATTTATTCATTATTAAAAAAAAACAGCGCTTTAGATGTTTTAAAAAGTCGTAAGGCTGAGCTAAAAGGTGATGGTAAAGCTGGTGATTGGTTTTTACTTTTACGACTTTATGTTCTCCCAAAATTTGTCTGCCCTCCCGTTTTAGAGATTACATAAACAAGAGGATAGGAAGATATGATCTTTCAACAGCATTTTTGCTGTTCAGGTTTCTTTTCACAGTTGATGAGGATAAAATCTGAGGAAATAAGATAAAATTACTCTCTCATGGTTTCCATTCTCGTTGAGGTGCAATTGATTTGCCGATGAAGGCAAGGGGGATAAAGGCTATCATTTTTACCAGAGGGGGCAAAAAAGTTAAAGTTTATAAACCTTTTAGATATTCATTGCCATTGCTTTTGTGTGCTCCGTTTTGTGAGGTTGAATATTTTCTTGTCTTTTGGGACTCTGATTGACGATTTCTGTCATTTTTTGCACTTTAATTGCTTCTTTATCAAGGGTGTTGGAACATTTTTTTTCATTGTTTTTCTTTATAGATTGATACTGGTTTGGTGCGAAGCGCTCATCGAATTTATGGTTATAAAAATACATGGGTTGTATATGCGGTTCTATCTCTTTTATCTGCTTGATTATTTCCATAATCTCTTTTGCTTTAATGGTTGATGTGCCAAGACTCTTCGCAAGTCTTTCAGGATTATTTTCTTTTATAACTTCATGCTCGTTTGAAGATAAGCGCTCATTAATTTTTTTGATATAAGTCCTTATCTCCCCCCTTAATTCAGGAGAGTTTGATAACATTTCTTGCTGTTGTGCTTTTGACAAGGAAAGGAGATTTTTCATCCAAGCCTTAGGCATTTCTACCGACTGTTCACACCGCCTTTGTTTTACATGATGGGTATGGAGAATGTCTCTTTCTGTTTGTTTAGAAATATTGATATAACGATCAATGGCTCTACAGAGGGGCAAAATATTTTCTTCAGCATGGGCGCGCGCGTTGTTTTTTATGCCAAATACATTGCTACCAGAAAGCTTAGAAATCGATTGGGGAGAGGTGGTAATTTGATAGGTGAGTTGTTCTCCTTCAGTATGATTTTCATGGATCATCTCAATTTTTTCCCGCAAAATATGACGATTGCCATAAATGATTTGGCACAAAGTTTCTATTTCTTTTCTTCTTGCTTGAATGGATGCGTTGTTTTTTATCCTTGTGGCAATTTCATTGTTGGTAAGGGGGGCTATTGTTTGTGCGGGGATAAGCACTTCTTGCTGGTTTTGAATTTTTGGTGCTGTAAAGGAGAGGGCGTCACCAATTTTTAATGTCTGTATTTGCTCTGGGGTGAGATCTTTTTTATTTCCCAAGATGAAAATTCCGTTAGCATCAAGCATAAAGCCATTGGGTCCACTGCCTCTGTAAAAGCCTTTATAGGTATGACCTTCTTTTGCTGTTATAATAAGATGATGATGAATACTCTCAAGCCCGATATGTTTCATACTGTCCATGAATTCTTTTAAAATAAGTATTTTTTCTGGATTTGAGATATCTTCAAGCAGATGTTTCATTTCTTCTTTATCGTTATGTTTTAGCGATGCAATGCTGGCAAGATTCATACGTTTTTCTGTTACAAGAGAAAAGTCGAGTGTGTGGCCAGCAACTTGCCCAAGTTTTTCAAAAAACATTCGTTGCGTGCGTCCATTGCCTTCTCTGAAAGGATGTGTATAGTTGAGCTGTATCAACATTTCAGTGACATGTTCAACAAATGTTTCGCGGGTTAAGCCTTTTAAACTATTCGTTTCAGCAAGTATTTTATCTAAATTTTCTAGTCTCTCTTGTATCTGTTTTGCTGAGGCAAAAGAAATACCAGCTTTTTTCATCATTGGCATATAAGCAACGGTACCATCTTCAAATGTAAATGGTTTTTCGCGTGTTTGTCCGGCCCATTCAAAAGTATTTTTAAATAGGGTGTGATGAATATATTGGAGATATGTGGAAGTTAGTTTTTGCGGTGGCGCTTCTTGGCGTAGATGAATGATTGCTTTTGTTGTATCATGGGCACATTGCACTTTTAATTTTTTATAGTCTTTTATACCATATTTATTTTTTAAGGTGATACTATTAGGGCAAAAGAAATTACGGTACATTGTCTTATTTTCTTCGGTTTCAGGCGGTGATGATAATTTCTCCTGTAAGGTGAGAGGGACGGTGTCCGTTTTTCTTGTACCAGTATCCCAGTATACCATTGCTTTTTTTGGGGGCTGTTTTGTTCTTTCTTGATGATCAGAGCGTGTTTCCTTTGTCATTTTGACAGATATTGGATTATTTGTCGCTGTATTACTGCTCTGTAAAATGTTTTTTTGAAAATCTTTTTGCATTTGCCTCATAGCGGAAGCCGATTGAGCAATTGGTTGTGCCATTTGTTCTTTTTCTTGTTCTTGCAAACTTTGGGGCATAACTTCAACGCTGTCATGTAAAGCATGAGGGGCAATCCACGGTGAAAAATGGGCTTGTTCTTTTTTCTTTGTTTGAATGGATGCGTTGTCTTTGCTCTTTTCAGTTATTTCATCGTTTTTAAGAGTGGCTCTTTTTTCTTCTTTTTCTTCTGGAAGCAATGTTTTTTGCTGGTTTTTTTCTGGGTTTTGAACTTTTTGTGCTGTAAAGGAGAGGGCATCACCGATTTTTAATGTCTGTATTTGCTCTGGGGTGAGATCTTTTTTATTTCCCAAGATGAAAATGCCGTTGGCATCAAGCATGAAGCCATTGGGTCCACTGCCTCTATAGGTACCATGATAGGTTTCTCCTTCTTTTGCAACGACAGCGAGATAATAATTTTTTTCATCCAATCCAAGCTCTCTCATAGAGTTGGTGAATTCTCGTAAGAGGAGCAATTTTTCTGGATTTAAGATATCCTCAAGCAGATGCTTCATAGGCTCTGGGTCGCCATGTTCCATGGCAGCGGCGCGGACAAAGTCTTTACGTTTTTTGCTCACAAGAGAAAAGTCTAGCTCATGTCCTGCTGCTTGAGAGAGTTTTTCAACAAACAGTCTCTTTGTGCGCCTATTGCCCTCTCTGAAAGGATGCAAGTGGTGCAAATCTATCATTATACCAGCTGCTTGTTCAACGAATTCTTCGCGCGTTAAGCCTTGTAAATTATTCTTTTCAGCAAGCGTTTTATCTAACTTTTCTAGTCCCTCCTGTATTTTTCTGCCAATCGCAAAAGTTTTTGTAAATTCTTTTCTTTTCAAAATGGGCATAGAAGCAACAGTGCCATCTTCAAATGTAAAAGGCTTTTCGCGTGTTTGTCCGGCCCATTCAAATGCATGGGAAAAGAGGCGTTGATGAAGGTATTTTAGATAAGAGGCATTAAACTGCTCTGGTAGAGGTTCTTGGTGCAGTTTTATCATTTCTTTTTTTACATCATTAGAACAGCATTCTTTTAATATTTCGTTATCTTTGATGCGATATTTATTTTTAAGCACTTTGCTATTGGGGTAGAAAAAATTTTGCGCTTCTTCATTGATTTGCTTTGAAATGGCTGCATTAATTACAGAGTGTTGTTCTTGCAATTCTTCCTGTGTAGAGGAGGCACAATGTTCTGTGTTTTCTTTCATGCATATTTCCTTTCAAATGGTAACATTATTTTTTGAAATCTTCTTTGTTTACATTTTTTGCCTTATGTTATTTTCATAGCGTTTTCTTCAAAGAAGAATGCCTATTTGAATGATTGAAAAAATTGACCTTATTCGCATGGAACAAAGTTAAAGTTTATAATTTTGAAGTATTATCGTGAAATTTTATCAATGAATTCTGTAAAATAATGGGGTGTCTTATTCAAAGTTTTCTGTATTTCACACACCGTCTTTGATGCAATCTTGGCAAGATAATTGCACCAAAGTTTTGGATAAAAAGCCAACAATTAGGAGATTTATCACGACAAAGCCATTGCTTTTGATGTTTCGGCTCTGCGCGGTCGAACCTGCGGCTGGTCTTCTTGTCTAGAAGTTTCTGTAATCTCTTTATGCCGCTTTGCTGTTGAGCGTTCAGGCAGCTTCAGGGGCTGCGATAAGCTTTGCTGCTTTTGTAATTTTTTATCGAAATCGGTAGGTGGTTGATAACGTTTTTGTTGTTCTGCCTGATGGTTTTGCACAATGGTTTCTCTTAACTGTTTTACAGTTTCAGCATACTCCTTAATGACGGTACAAAGAGTAGGAAGATTTTCTTCAGCGGCTTTGCGTGCTCCATTTTTTACGCCAAGGACTTGCTTACCAGCAAGTGGAGCAACAGATGCAGAATCCTTTTCAATTTGAAATACAAGCTCTTCTCCCATCTCTGGAATTTTGTGCATATCTTCTATTCTATATTGCAAAATAAATGGATCATTATAAACAATTTGGCACCAATATTGGATCTCTCTTTGACCATATTGAACCGATGGATCTTGTTGAACTCTGCGGGCAATTTCCTCATTTGAGAGAGGCTTTATTTTCTTTTCTGAATTGAGCGGATTTTGTAAATGTTGATTTGTTAGCTCTTCCTCTTGTGTTTGTCGCTGATGTTGTTGTTCCGTGTGAGAACCTTGTAAAATATTTTCACTTTTTGTATATTTTGAAGTATACACATAACCGTTAATGGCAGCACATAGGGTGGGAAGAGTTTCTTCAGCTTTTCTGCGCGCATGGTTTTTTATGCCAAGAACTTTTCTACCAGCAAGCTTAGAAATAGACTTAGGCCGTTCTGTAACATCCCATAAGAGCTGTTCTCCCATATCGGGGTTTTCTTTGATTGCTTCTATTCTTTCATTTAAAATAAGTCGGTCGCCATAAACCGTTTCGCTCAAAAATCGTATTTCTTCTTGATATGCTACGAGCAATAGCTCTCTTTCCATTGTATTAATAGATGGTTTTTGTTCGTGAGACGGTTTTGGTTGTTCAATTGCTGTGTGTGGAGAGGAAGTTTTTGGGACGACAGTATCGCTTTGTTTTCTGTTTTCCATACGGTGCGGTTTTCTTGAAGGCGGGACGGCATATGTTCCACTGTCTTGTGATGATGAACTGCTTTGCTGCCTCACTTTCATATGTGATGATGTTTTGGGTCTAACACTTGGTTCGTGTGTTTCAGGATTTTGAATTTTTGTGCCGTTTTGTGCTCTTTCTCTCATGCGTGGGGGAAGGGGCGGAGCCACTTTTGTCTGTAGAGAAGGGGATTCTTGAGCAGTTGGTTTGTTTTGTTCTCTATCTTTTGCACGCGGTGGTCTTTGTGGGGCCATTTTTATGCGCGTGGAGGGGCTTTCTTGGGTTTCATGCTTTTGGATTTTTGCGTCGGCTTGTGTTTTTTCTCTCATACGTGGGGGCGGGGGCGGGGCCATTTTTTTTTGCGGGGAAGGGGACTCTTGAACTGTTGGTCTATGTTGTTGCCTCTCTTTTGCACGCGGAGGTTTTTGTGGAGCTGCTTTTGTGTGCGTGGAGGAGCTTTCTTGGTTTTTTGAGTTGGAGATTGTTGTGCCGGTTTGTGTTTTTTCTCTCATGCGTGGAGGAAGGGGCGGAGCCACTTTTGTCTGTAGGGAGGGGGACTCTTGAACTGTTGGTTTATGTTGTTGCCTCTCTTTTGCACGCGGGGGTCTTTGTGGGGCTGCTTTTTTTTGTGGGGGAGGCGTCTCTTGGTTTTTGGCGTTAGGAGGCATTGTGCTGGTTTGCATTGGGCTTTTCATACGTGGGGGAGGTGGTGGAGCAACTTTTGGGTGGGGGGATAAATTTTCTGGGCGTTTTTCTACAGTTGCTTTTGGCAAACTTTGAGAAACTTGGGAAGGAGGGGTTCTGGTGGGGGATTGTTCAGCCGGTTGTTGAAATTTTTCCATCATTTCGGTGATAAAAGGGGAGGGATTTCTTTTTTTCATGCATGTTCCTTTCAAACTCTTCCAATATTGTTTTTAAATACTATTTAAAAATGTACGTTGGTTTTTATTCTGTTTTATGCTTTTTCATTTGTTTCTATGAGAGAGGATATGAAACTGAATGGTTTCGCATGATTTGACTCTCTTGGCTCAGATCATATTCATTCTCTAAAGATTGTTTTCTCCAGTGTTTGGGTTAAGGGACGGAAAAATAAATTTTGTTTCAATTTTCTCTCTTTCTTGGCGCAAACACCTCTTTCCTGTGTTGCGCCAAGACGTTGGATTCAACGTGAAAACTTATGTCTGTTTAGCTGGCAAAAGCCATCGCTTTTGGGGCGGCAGTTTTGCGAGGACGAATATCTGTTTCTCTTTGTTGCGTAGAGGGTGTTGCTCCTTCATGCGTTACTATTGAAGGCTCCGGGCGTTGAGTAGACTGTGAGACGCTTTGTTGTTGATGCAAATTTTGCGCTCTGTCAGAAGATGCTTCATTGTGTTCTTGTTTTGTCTGCTGAGTTTTTGAAAGGCTCTCTCTTACTTGTGTTACAGCTGTTGCATAATTGTCAGCGGCGTCAATGAGGTGAGAAAGACCCGCTTCAGCATGTCTGCGTGCTTTATTTTTAAAGCCACAAAAGTTACGACCAGTGTATTTGTTAAAAGACTGAGGATTTCCGGCAAGTTGCTGTGCCAGCTGTTCTATTGTTTCAGGGTTTTGGAAAAGCATTTCCACCTGTGATTGCAAAATGTTTGTGTTGCCAAAAACAACTCCGCACCAATATTGGATTTGGGCATGGTGTCTTCTGACTTTTGAATGTTGGTGAATTTTGGTAGAAATTTCTGTCTCTGAAAGCGTTTCTTTTTCGCGTTGATCTGATTTTTGTAGAAGTTTAGTGACAGCTTCCTTCCCCATTAAGCGTTCATAGTTTTTGAGTTCTTGCTCTGGAGATTGTAAGAGGCTCTCTCTTGCCTGTTTTACGGCTTCTGTATAACAATCAACGGTGACACTGAGAGCGGAATAACTCTCTTCCGCTTGTCTACGCACTCGATTTTTAAAGCCCAACATGCTGGTGCCGGAAAGTTTAGCAAGACTTTCAGGATGGGCTGCCATGCGCCATGAGAGCTCCTCTCCTGCAGCGGGATTTCTTTGAATTTCCTGCATTTTTTCTTGCAAAATGTTTGGGTTACCATAGGCACTTGCGGATAAATGTTGGATTTCTTCTTGATAGGTTCGAACCAATGAATGGTGTGGAAGCAATAGAATGATCTCTTCCTCTGAGAGAACTCTTGTTGCCCTTTGTAATGCTGCTTGTGAAGGAATTGTTGCGTGTGTCGTTTCAGGTTTTCTCTGCCTTTTGGTAGAGCCGCCTCTTGTTAACGAAGCTGTTGGATTTGTTGATGCATATACAGTTTCTTCTCTTAAAAGAGATTGTCTTTCCTCATCTTCTTCCGGTATGGATGACAGTCTTTTGCTTTTTGAAGGCGTTTCTTTAAGAAGGGGGGCTGCTGCGCCTGAGACTTCTGCCGCTGCTTGTTCATAGAGCTTTATAAGTTCTTGTATTGAAGAGGATGGAAAAGGATGAGGGTGGGTTTTTTTCATGCATGTTTCCTTTCAAAAATTGTTTTAGAAAACCTCTTTGGTGCATTCTTGCCTTTTATGCTTGGATCGCTTTGAGATAAAAGAAATATCGAGCTGAATGAGCTTCCAAAGATCTGCGCTATTTGCAATCAGCTTAATGGACATTTGTGTCTTTTATACAGTTTTTTTGTGAAATATTATCAATAAGTTATCAATAGTCGGCATGAATTACAGGCGCCATTTTTAGGGCTATTTTTTGTAACATTCTAAAACAATTCTTGGCGCAATCGCGATAAAATGATTTGCGCCAAGAAACTCACTGAAAAAAAGATTACATGAAAAACAAAAACTATCTGTTTTTATGTTTATGCCCCCTTACATGGCATAAGCCATTCCTTTTTCTCCGTGTCTTTGTCGTTGAGGGCTGTGCTCTGGACTATTGTGTTCTTGTCCTCTTGTGTGATGATGACGATGATGATGATGGTGTCTCTCAACTTGCTGAGAATTTTCTTGATGGCGTCTTTGTTCCGCTAGAGGGGTTTGCGATAGTCTTGTTGCTGCGTCTTGTACAGCTTTCGTATAACCATCAACGGCATCAACGAGCGATCTAAAACCATCTTCAGCTGCTTTGCGTGTTTGATTTTTTAAGCCAAGTGTGGAGCGGCCAGCAAGTTTATGTATAGATTCAGGATTTTCAGCAAGTTGATTTGAAAGGTCTTTTCCTTTAGTGGGATCTGTAAGTATTCCTTGCAAGTGCTGCTGGAAAATCGTATCATCGCCATAAACAATTTTACTCCAGTGTATGACTTCTTCTGCATGTGCTTGGACGTGTGGATTTTTTAAAAGCATGACACTTATTTGATCAGCTGTGAGGGAAGATGGAGATCTTCCTCTTTGGTGCGGAGCAACCGTTGTATAGTCGGTTTCAGGATCTTCTGTCCTTTGATGTTTACCTCTTGAAGAAGGGGTAACGCTGCTAACTGATGCGTATAGAACATCAGTTTCATGTCTTGGAGAAGCAACCGTTGTATAGTCGGTTTCAGGATCTTCACTCCTTTGAGCATGATGTCTGTCTCTTGAAAGAGGGGAAGAGGTGCTAACTGATGCGTATAGAACTTCCTCTTCTGGGGTTGGACCGCGCTGGTTTCCTCTGGTTGGTTTATTAACTTTTGCATAGAGGGCTTCTGGATTTGCAGAAGGGCTTGGATGATGTTTTTTCATACATGTTTCCTTTCAATATTTTTAGAAAACCTCTTTGGTGCATTCCCCACTTTTAGTTTTGATAACTTTTATATAAGGAAGATATCCAACCGAATGACCTCCAAAGATTTTGCGCTATTCATATTGATATGTAATGAACATTTATGTCTTTTATACAGTTTTTTTATGAAATATTATCAATAAGTTATAATAAATTACAGAATCCATTTTTAGGACTATTTTTTGTAATATTTTAAAACAATTCTTGGTGCAATCACGATAAAATGATTTGCACCAAGAAACTCACTGAAAAAAATTACATGAAAAACAAAAACCTATCTGTTTTTATGTTTATGTCCACTTACATGGCAAAAGCCATTCCTTTTTCTCCATGTCTTTGTCGTTGTGGGCTGGGCTCTGGACTATTGTATTCTCGTCCTCTTGCGTGATGATGATGGTGGTGATGTCTGTGTTCTGGGTCTCTTTCTGGACTTTCGTGTCTTTGACTTCTTTCTCTTTCCTGCTCCCGTGTAAACTGTTTATGGAGCTTTTGTGTATTATGTATATGTCTCTCAAGAGCTGAGCAAAGGTGGGTAAACTCATCTTCAGCTTCTCTGCGGCTTGGAGATTTTACACCAAGTATTTTGTGACCTGCAAGCTTACCAGCGCTTTCAGGATTTTCTGCAAGCTCCAATAAGACTTTTTCTGCACCCTGAGGATCATCAAGGATCTTCGCAAGTGGTCCATTCAAAGCATGTTCGTTTTTATAAACAACTCTGCATCGCTCTTGGATTTCTCTTACACCATATTGAAAGTCTACGTTTTTTAAAAGCTTTGTTGTAACCACATCTTTTGGGGTTCTGGGAGGGGAGATTCTGCCTCCGCCAACGCCTTGATAGATGGGATTTTCTAGTTGTTCAGATTCTTGCCCGCCTTCAGCTCCCATGCCAACCGTTGCATAGACGGATTCGAGTGGTCTTTGGGGAGAGTGCCTACCATTTTCACCAACTTCAAGCTCTGCATAGAGATGTTCTGGTTCTTGGGGATGTCGTCCACCCTGTGCACCTTCACCAACTGTGTCGTAGGGTGTTTGCCAATTTTGTGCTGCCAAATCCGTTATTGAATAGGGGTTTACGAGTTTGTCGGTGCGTCGCCCATCACTTGGTCTTTCACCAAGTCTGTCATAGGGATTTCCTAGTGGCTTTTGGGGAGCATAGGCCGTTTCTGATGATTGTTGAAGTGTATATTGAGGTGAGGTGCGCTGTTCTTTGGGTGGCTTATTAACCCTTGCGTAGAGGTCTTCTACATTAGAAGCTCCTAGGTTTTGTTGGTCAAGTGGCTTTTTGGGAGCATAAACCGTTTCTGGTGGTTGTTGAAGTGTATATTGAGGTGAGGTGCGCTGTTCTTTGGGTGGCTTATTAACTTTTGCGTAGAGGTCTTCTACATTAGAAGCTCCTAGGTTTTGTTGGTCAAGTGGCTTTTGGGGAGCATAGACCGTTTCTGGTGGTTGTTGAAGTGTATATTGAGGTGAGGTGCGCTGTTCTTTAGGTGGTTTATTAACCTTTGCGTAGAGGTCTTCTACATTAGAAGCTTCTAGGTTTTGTTGTTCAAATTGTCGTCTTAGTTCCTCTACATTGGTAGAAGAAGTTGGGTGACTTTTTTTCATGGCTGTTTCCTTTCAATATTTTTAGAAAACCTCTTTGGCGCATTTCCCACTTTTTGATATTTTTTAAGACAAAAGAAGAATATCAAACTGAATGGTATCCAAAGACTTCGCGCTATTCATATTGATATGTAATGGACATTTATGTCTTTTATACAGTTTTTTTATGAAATATTATCAATAAGTTATAGTAGATTATAGGATTCATTTTTAGGACTATCTTTTGTAACATTTTAAAACAATTGGTGGGCGTAATGGAGATAAAATGATTGGTATAAAGAGTTCTGTTGGAAGGCAAAAGTTCACGCGTTTTTAGCCGGTAAGAGCCAGCGATGAAGAGCGACTAACTTTCAAGCTGCGAGCTTGACATTGTGCTTCTTGGGTGTTCTTTACAGTATTCGCAATTTCTTTTGCTTTGCTTTCCGATGTTCCAAGGAGGCAAGCTAGTCTGGTATAATCTTTTTCTTGTATGGCTTTACGATCTTCTGAGGATAGACGATTGTGTAGTTGTCGTGAAAAGGTATGGAGTTCTTGTCGCAGTGAACGAGAATGCAATAAAGCTTCCCTTTGTTGTTCTTCTGGTAAGGCAAAAAGGTTTTGTAAATTTTTTCCAGGTTTTTCGACAGTGTGGTTCAGGCGATTTTGTTCTCTTTGGTGTTGCTCTAGAATTGCATCTTTTGTTTGTTGTGTTATTGCGCCATAATTTTTAAGGGCTTGGCTGAGTTGTGGAACAGCCTGTTCGGCTTGTCTGCGATTTGAACTTTTCATGCCAAGTATTTTACTCCCAGCAAATTTAGAAATTGATTGAGGGTTTTGTAAAGTTTCATCGGCAAACTGATTTCCTAAGTTTGGAGCTGCCGTTATGATATCTAATGTTGTCTTTAAGGACTGGGTTTTACCATAAACAGTCTTTGATAAATTTTCGATTTCTTTTCGGCATGCTTCAACATAAGCGTCATTTGAAATCCTTTCAAATAACTCTTCATGGGTAAGAGGGGCTAAAGTTTCTTTTGGGATCAGTGTTTCTTTTAAGCTTTGAACGTTGGTTTTTTGAAAGCAGAGGCGGGCACCGTTTTGTAATGTTTTGACTTGTTCTGGGGGAAGATCATCTTTGTGTCCGACGACGAAAGCTCCCTCTACTTCCATGACAAAACCTTCTGCTGAAAAACCTCTAAAGATGCCTTCATAGGTTACATCTTCTTTTGCAGCAACAACAACACGATTGTTAATTTCATCCAATCCAGCGTTTCTCATTTGGGAGATGAATTCTTTTAAAACAAGGGATTTTTGCGGATGCGTGATATCTTCAAAAAGATCTTTCATCGGTTGAGGATTGCCATATTGCATGGCTTCAATACAAGCTGCTGTCATGCGTCCTTTTGTGATGAAAGAAAAGTCAATGGTATGCCCTGCTGCTTGTCCAAGTTTTTCCATAAACATTCGATTGACGCGCCCATTCCCTTTTCTAAAAGGATGCGCGTGTTCAAGCGCCATAAAAACTTCAGCGGCACTTTCAGCAAATTCTTGGCGCGATAAACCTTTTAAATTGTTCTTTTCATTAAGTGTTTTTTCGAGTTGTTTTAGTTCTTTTTGAATCTTCGGTCCAATAGCAAAAGGAACTTCATAACCTTTGGGACGCATCGCCGGCATATGGGCAGAAGTGCCGTCTTCAAATGTAAAGGATGTATCGCGGGTGTGGCCCGCCCATTCAAAAGTTTCGTAGAAGAGGCTCCAGTGGATTAGTTTTAGATAGGAAGCATCAAATTTTTGTGGGGGTGGTTCATGGCGAAAATTTACGGCTGCTTTAGTGACGTCATGGGTACTGCGTTGATACAGTTTTTTAGGGTCTTTGATGCCATATTTATTTTTGAGTGTTTTGGTTCCTTTATATAGATAATTTTGCTCTAACATGTAATCTCTCCTAAGTAGGTAGGGTGGTGGTTGATGAGCGTCTTAAACGCTGCCATGTGAAAAATTCCCCTTCGCGTATTCTTTTGAGATTTTGGTTGTTATGAGAGGGAGTGCTTTTCCCTTCAGTGTATGGATGTTGTATCAATCGTTTTGTGATGCTTTTGAAAAGCTTTTCTGATGTTTCCTTTGTTTATTATCTTGTACTGTAAAATGCTGGTATTTAGGGCGCTGATATGAAGCCCATGAGTGGTCAGAAAATGGATTTTCTATAAATTGACTCTGGGTAAAATCTTCGTTTTTTGAGGTGTAAGGAAGAGGTCAAAAAGAAAAATGTTGCTTAAAATTGTTGTTTTTTCCTTTAACAAAGTTGTTTGCAAGAGCGCTTTGATGAGGGGCGTGGATATAGCGGGTGTAATCGCTCTTGGTTAGTGGATGGTGCTGGTACTTTTCATACACAGCTCTCAGATTGGTGAATCTATGGGCAAAAGCAGTCATCAAAAATTTTTCTCCATTATATTTTTTTTATTGCTCCATATGAATATCTTGCCATACGAACATCTTTTTTGTGTATTTTTGCAACAAAATGTTTTTTACTTTGTGTTGTTGCTCTTATTGTGTGCGCTGCTTTAAGATTTAAGACCCATAAGAGAATAAAAACTTTTCTTTGATTGGGGAGAAAAGCCTTTTTCAGCGCTTTATCATTAAAATAGAACACTTTATGATATCGTAAAGGGGGAAAAGCTTGTATAAGAATGATTTATTCATTTTGGTGTATATCTTGGATGTTTTTTGGGGGGGGAGGGAGAAAATCGATGTTTGTCGTGTGGGTGTTTTGAGAACTTCTTGTCTCAAAGGCAAATCTTTTGTTGATTATGTTCTTTAATGGAGGAACGCCCTTGACGTAAAACAGAATACCATTGGGGTGCTAATTCACGGGCTTGTTTTAAAGAGACATCTTTTAACACACCCATTTGGCGACGGTGCTCATAAATAGTACAACGTTAAAGCCCCCCATGAAGTGTATAAAATCTATTGAGCTTTCCCATTTTTACGCTTCATAAAGAAGCCAGTATCCTCACATACTTTGAGTGCCTAATGTTTCGGACAAGACCTTGGTCCTTAGAGACGGTTCATAAAAAGGTATGCCTTTCTTGTACAGTTTTACTCTACATGAGGCTCTCGCTTGTGACATGCAGGCGACAGAGTTTTGATTGATGCAACACGACATGGAACAGATTTAAGATGAGAGAATCTTACGCTATTTAGTCTCTTATTTAACAAAAAAATATAAATTATCATTTATAAATCAATTTATTATATAAATTATAGATGAAAAACTTTGTAGAAATGGGTTCCTTTTCCAAGTGGAGATATTAGTGTCGCTATTGGTTGGGTGTATGGGCGTTTTTATAAAGACTTTTTAAAGACCATGGGCGCTGATAAAGCTGATAAAACGATGCACAAAATATAAAAAGAAAAATCATGGATTTTTTGAACCTGTTTTTCTTGTATGCGGGCGGTTATTTTTTGTCAATATCGCATCATGGAGGGTAGTTTTTCTTTTGTGGGGTAAAGTGGTTTTTTGCAGCTGCGGCTAACATTTCTTTCCTTCTGAAATAGATGGCGCAACCACATCGCGAAGGGGAGCCTTGCATCAGAATAATTTGTTCATCTTGACGCATTTCTCGAATAACTTCGTGGGGTAAAATGAGTGCTCTTTTTAAAATATTCATATAACCACGAAAATCGACTCCATCTAAGACAAATAAAATAGGCTTTTGTAGCTTTCGTCGGTAGTAATCATGACGTTTAAAAGGAATTAACAATTATCCTGTCCAATTGCTTTGGATATGGTGTATATGCTATGTGCAAAATTGGTGGTAGGGCGCTTAAGTAGTCTGTTTTTTGCATGTATGATAAGAATATTAAAATATCTCTTTCACATAGGTGTTTAAATCAAAAAAACAAAGTTTCATATTTTTTAGTTGGCCATAGCAAGTGTATTTGAACGATTTTGTGTGCGTGTGTAGAATTGGCTATGAGCGTTCCTTGCTTTTTGAACAATGTCGGTAATTTCTCGTGCTTTCTGTTCTGATATACCAATACTTTGTGCAAGTGTTTCATAATCTTTGTTTGTGATCGCACTACATTCGTTTGATGAGAGACGATGTTCTAAACTGTTTATAAAAGTACGGAGCTCTTGGTGTAATTGAGGAGATTGAGACAAGATTTCTCTTTGTTTTTCCGGTGATAAAGCAAAAATAATTTGCAAGTTTTGACTGGGATTCTCTACCGCTTTTCCAAGGCGTTCTTGTTTAATTTTATGGTCTCGAGTGACTATATTATAGGTAGCTTCTACAGTATACACATAATTCTCAATTGCAAGAGAGAACACATCAAGATAATTTCGAGCGTGTACACGTGCCGGATTTTGTAGACCGCATATACTAAAACCTGCAAGAGGAGAAACAGAGTGCGGTGCCTGTTTAATCTGATTAGCAAACTGTCTGCCTAATTCTGGATTTTTAATAATCTCTTCTATCTGTTCGTTTAATACGTTTGCGTCACCATAAACAGCTTTTGCGTAAGCTCGGACTTGCTTTTGAGCTTTGAGAACGTAACTATCTAGCGCAACTGTTTTGGCACATTCACTTTTTGTGAGAGGCGCTAATGTTTCTTTTGGAATAAGCGTGTTTTCAAGCTCTTTGCTGTTGGGGGCGGTAAAGGTAATGATATCACCAGGTTTTAGTGTTTTTAATCGTTCTGGTGTGAGATCATCTTTGCTACCAATGATGTAAGTTCCTTGCATATCGAGTATAAAACCTTCTGAATAACAACCTTTATAAGTTCCTATATAGGTTTCTCCTGCCTTTGTTGCCATAACAAGGCGATCATCCACGTTGCGTCCCGTATTGTTTATGTGGTCCATAAATTCTTTTAAAAGACGTATTTTGGGGGGATTGGAGATATCCTCAAAAAGATCTTTCAACAGTTGTGTATTGCTATATTGCATTGCTTCGCTACAGGCAGCCATCATACGTTTTTGTGTGACAAGCGAAAAGTCAAGCTGATGTCCTGCAGCTTTGGCAAGATTTTCAAAAAAGACTTGTTCTGTGTGCTCATTGCCATCTATGAATGGGTGGATTTTGTGAAGAGAATAAAATAGACTCGTTGCTTCCTTGACAAATTCTTCGCGTGTTAAGCCTTGCAAATTGTCTTTTTCGGCAAGCGTTTGATCTAATTTTTGTAAGAGTTCAGGGATTTCTTCACCGGTTGCAAAATTATTGCCCCATTCCATTCTTTTCATTTCTGGCATGGCGGCAATGCTATCGTCTGTAAATGCGAAGGGGATATGGCGCAGATGTCCAGCCCATACAAAGGTATTTTTAAACAATTGTTGGTGGATATAGCATAGATAAGTTGAATTAAAATATTCTGGCAGGGGTTCTGCACGCAGATTGATCATGGCTTTTTGCCTATCATGTGAGCATTTTTCCAGAAAACGTTTTAAATCTGTTTCTCCATATCTATTTTTGAGAATTTGGGTACCAAGATAGATATAATTATGGGGTGAGGGAATTCCTTTTGTTTTTTCTTTTGCTTTGGGCATTGTTATATTCCTTATAATGTTACATTGTCTATGAGAGTGTGTTAAACTTTTTGTTTGAAAATCCCCCACGCATATTGTTTTGAGATGTTGAGACTTGGGTGAGGAAAAAATCCCTCAAATTCGTAGGTGTTTTTGAGTGTATCAATCTTTATCTTGGCACTTTTTTCTTTTACTGAGAGAGAATGGTTCATTTGGGTTGTTTTCATGCATATTGTCTTTTAATTTTTTTGTAGAAAAATTTCCCTATAAAAGCGGTGCCTTCAAAAGTTTCCTGATAGGATTCTCAAGGCATAGATATGATTGGTATTTATTATTTGGAGATGAGGAGAGTGCTTTATAAAGAAAATTGGCATTGGTAAGCACAGGCATAATACCATCATTTAAAGACTTTTCCCCATATTTTTCTTGTTGTATCAAGCGGGAATTCCTTCTTTATAGGCTTTTATGAGATAGAATCTCTGCTTTTATCCTTTGATGTTTTTGTTTTGATGCATGACCTCCATTAGAGGGTGTTTTTTAGTTTTTCTGTGCTTTTGGGGCAAAGCGGTTTTTTGCAGCTGCGGCTAACATTTCTTTTCTTCTGAAATAGATGGCGCGACCACATCGCAAAGGGGGTTGTCCTTGCATCAGAATAATTTGTTCATCTTGACGCATTTCTTGAATAACTTCGTGGGGTAAAATCAGGGCTCTTTGTTGGTAATTGACGTTGTATGAACTCTTTCCTAAAGATAAACCTCTTGATTTGTTTGTTCCGGTTACTTCAACGGTCATTTGGCCACAGCGTTCTGAAATGTCTTTGGCAGTTTGGAGATCTTTAATGGCAGCATAGCTGACAAAGGAACAACTTTCAAA
>NZ_JBHIOI010000018.1:31415-32607 GCF_042195415.1 Bartonella sp. CE47NXGY
CCACAGCGTTCTGAAATGTCTTTGGCAGTTTGGAGATCTTTAATGGCAGCATAGCTGACAAAGGAACAACTTTCAAACCATGAACGTGCTCCTGCTTCTCCAAAGTGGTTGACCAACTGGCCAGAGGATTGATAGAAGAGCATCAAGGATGTACCGTATTTACGTCCACGGTCGCGGGCTTCTTCTAAAATATTCATATAGCCTAAAAGATCAACTTCATCTAAGACAAATAAAACACGCTTTTTATAGTTACCGTCTGCTGTAACCATGGCATTGAGAAAGGCGCCAATAATCACACGTCCAATAGCTGGATAACTGTTTAAAATGCTTGCGGGGAGATTGAGAAAAACATCTGTATTGCCATTGGTAATATCTGAGGAAAAAAAATCATCTCCGCAGACAAGATCTGCATAATTGGATAAAGAAAGCCATTGGGTGTCTTTTGAGGCGGTGGTATAAACCCCTGAAAAGGTTTGCTCTGCCATTTCTGTAAAAATACCAACCATTTCACGAATAAAAGGAGAAGGTGTTGTTTCTTGAATCATGCGTAATTGATTAACAACAGCTGTTTCTGATTGAGAGAGAATACCACGCAATGTTTTTAAATTGCGCTCGCTGTCTTCATATTCATCAGAAAATACAACATGAGCAAGAAGAGCTGTTAATAGATTATGGGCTTGTGTTGAGAAATATTCCGCTGAAGAATTGTCTGATTTTTTATCTGTAAGAAGCAACTTTGAAAAGCTTACAATATTCGCTTCGCGTTGTGTGCGTGGTACGCTGTCGTCTAAAAGCCAATCGATGACATTAAAGTTTTTTGTTAACAATGAGTTAGGATCGAGAACAATGACATTTCTATTTCCCATTTTTTGACGCGCAAATTTGACCATTGGGGCAACTTCTGTTGAAGGATCAAGACAAATAATAGACCCTGGATAGGTTAAACACGTGGGAACTACTGTACTTGTTGTTTTATAGCCACCAGAACCAGCAAAAAAGATCATATGAGTTGAACCAAAATCAAGATTAAAGGTTAGCAAAGGGGCTGTTCCCCCCTTTCCCCATGTTGTTTTATTGCCAGGTGCAAAGGGAATGTTGCACACATTATCTTGATCGACACGGTATCTTTCACCCACAACAATTTGCCCATTGGCAGGAAAGATTTTTGCTGCCTCTCTTAAATTCATCCAAG
>NZ_JBHIOI010000019.1:0-15557 GCF_042195415.1 Bartonella sp. CE47NXGY
ATTTTTAGTTTGCACTTCAAGCTCCCCTCCGGTTGCGAGCGCCCTCGCATGAGTATTCCGGGAGTAGTAAAGTACTGAGCTCTAGTCAGCATTTTTGCTTTTAGTGCTTATCACACCTGGACATAGCAAAAACTCCCGGAATCCCGGGACACCCACAAAGTGGGTTCATTCTTACGCTAGAGCTTAGGGCTTTACTATCCCTTATTGATCGTTGCGTGGACGATCAAAATATCCTTTGAGTGATAAAGTAATTTCAAGGGATTGGCAAGAAAAATTAAAATGTTTGCTGTACGGTTATACTGTAAAATAGGGATGTTTGGGGGCGGTAATCTGATGTTAGTAGGGGAATTTATTGGGTAAGAGGTTGGATTATAGTTTAAAACCGGTGCGGGGTGGAAGCTTTATTTAGCAGAGGAAAATTTGCTTTTTGAAGTCGAATTGTAGATCAGAGTTTATCTGGCGTGTTTGATGAAACACCATTCTTTGAAGTGTGGGATAGCCATATGAAATAATCAGCAGGGGAATCTGATAGACGAGAAATCAGCTTGTTGACAGACCCGTGTTTACAGAGGGGCGTGGGGATGACGGTTTTTGAGTTTCATTTGGCTTTTTTCTGTAATGATGTAAAAGCGTAAAAATGTGAATCTGTAAAATTATGCGGAGGATTTGGGCTTTATGTGGGCTCTTATCTTTTTGGGTGTGTCCCATTTTTTTTTAATTGTTGAATGCTTGGCAAATTTTGTTGCTGATTTTTATGTCATTTTTTGTGTTTGAGGTTTTGGTTTCTCTTTAGTTGGAAGGAACATGATGATGGTAGATGAACATTGTCTTCCCTTACGTCGAAGAGGGCGGAAAAAAGGGGCTTTAAATAAAACAACAAAGCGATTTAATGAAGCTCTTTTGACAGCGGCGGAGCAGGCTGGATATCACTATGGTGAAGATGGGCTGGTGTCTTATCTTCAGTATCATGCGTTGAATAATCCTGTTCCTTTTTTTTCGCTGCTGGCAAAAGTGTTGCCTCTTCAGGGGGCTGGAGAAGGGCAGGTTAAAACAGTTTCGCGTATTGAGATTGTACCAGTGAATGCAAAAAATAGCGAACCGGAGAAGTGTGATACTTCGATAACTAAGGTTTGAAGAAGGAGCTGTGATGTTTGGGCATTTACTGGAGAGCAGAATATTTCGGTGGGAGATATTGGGGCTTCCTATGTCGAGATGCCGGCTTTTATGGGCGATGACAGAGGGGCGTGTGCTGAAGAGGTGATACCCGAGAGGTACAATGCTTAGGGGGTGTGGTTGTTATCTACTGTTTTGGATTTTTGTGAAGGTTTGGTCTTTTCTCGTTATTGAAGGTGTGGAGATATCAAAAACAGTTTCGCGGATTGAGATTGTGCCAGTGAATGCAAAAAATAGCGAACCGGAGAAGCTTGATCCTTTGGTCACTGAGGCTTGAAGCTACGAGAAAATGTTGGGTTGGGCACATGATGTTTAAGGGATATTGTCTTTGAACGGGGATGCTAGATGTTTGTCTGAAAGCTTATGATTGAAATTGCGGTGAGGGGCGTGTGCTTTAGGCGTGTGAGCTGTGACGTTGTTAAGCTTTGGTGGGGGAAGCATGAGGACGTGGACTGGAGGAGACTTCGGTGCATATGGTGTTTTTTGGGGGTACATGGCGTCTGGGGTGGTCTGTTTGAAGAGGGGCCGGCAAGATGCTTTTATGGCGATGCGTGAGGGGCGCGATACCTGAAAGATGTTGGGGAGTGCTTGATGATATTTGCTGTTTTGGGCATCTGGTGAAGATTTGGTTTTTTCTCGTTATTGAAGGTGTGGAGATATCAAAAACAGTTTCGCGTATTGAGATTGTACCAGTGAATGCAAAAAATAGTGAACCAGAGAAGTGTGATACCTCGATAACTGAGGCTTGTGATATTGAAAAATGTTAGGCTGAGGTGGGTGATGTGGGGTGATGTCTTGCAAGGGGGCTGCTTTGGTGATTGCCTATCTTGAGGGGATTGAAGCGGAGGCTATCGTGCTTGTAGGCGCTCGTGATATTGGGAAGGGGCTTTGGTGAATGATGCCGTAAGGGCCCCCGTGTGCTGGAGGGAATTTGGTGCAGGGTATTTGTGTGGTGGATATGGAACAGTGTTTTGATGGGGGAGGGGCATGAAACTTGAGAGAAGTGTTATGCTTGCGGGATGCATGTGTTTTGGTGGGGGTATCTTGGGGGATAAAGTGTGAGGATTGGTGATGCTTGAGAGGCATGATATTGGAGGATGTTGGGCTTTGGATATGCCTGAGAGCCATGTGCTGAGGCTATGATTTGGTTGGGGGGATACCTTGCTTGTGGTTGGGGGATGACAGGCGCGGTGTTTGAGGGGGTGGGGCTTTTGTGCCTTGGGGGCTTGGGGCGCATAGGTGGGGTCAAGGGGATCTCATGCAAAAAAGTGAAATTTATTGAATATTAGGATGAAGAAAAGATAAAGCGCTGCTTTTGAGAAGGGCGTTTTTCGTTCAATTGCTCTTTTCGTTCAATTGCTCTGGGATCATTAAACTTGGGATAAGCAAAAGGGTGCAGCGCAATTATTGCTAAAGTATGAAAATTTATAATGACAACTGTTCAGAAAATTTCTCAAAAAATTGAGCAGAAAACGGCTCAAGTGGCTCTTATTCCAAAGCTTATTCCTGTTTTTACTGGAAAAGCAGATGTGCGAGCCGCTTGGGGAGGACGGGGTTCTGGAAAAACACGTTCTTTTGCTTTGATGTCGGCTGTGGTGGGATATCGCCATGGAATGGCTGGAGAACGCGGGATTATTCTTTGTGCAAGGCAATTTCAAAATTCTCTTAATGAAAGTTCTTTGGAGGAAATTAAACGCGCTATCGAAGCTTATTCTTTTTTACAAGACTATTATGAAATCGGCGATAAATATATTAAATCAAAAGATGGACGGATTGTCTATGTGTTTGCTGGGCTTGATCGCAATATCGCAAGTATTAAATCAATGGGACGCGTTTTCCTTTGTTGGGTCGATGAAGCCGAGCCCGTGACAGAAACTGCTTGGCAAACACTTATTCCAACTTTGCGCGAAGAAGGAAAAGATTGGAATGCAGAATTATGGGTCACATGGAACCCATGCCATGAAAATGCAGCCGTGGAAAAACGTTTCCGAAATGTCGATAATCCTCATATCAAAGGGGTGGAAATCAATTGGCGTGATAATCCGCAATTTCCTGAAAAACTCAATCGTGATCGAATGGACGATTTGCAGCAAAGACCAGAGCAGTATAACCATATTTGGGAAGGCGAATATCTCCAAGCTGTCCAAGGGGCTTATTATCAAAAATGTCTGCTCGAAGCTGAAATGGAAGGGCGGATTACCACTGTTCCACGGGATCCTTTGATGCAGGTGAGAATCTTTTGGGATATCGGGGGAACAGGAGCAAAGGCCGATGCTACCGCATTGTGGGTGGCGCAGTTTGTTGGAAGGGAAATCCGAGTGCTCGATTATTATGAAGCCCAAGGACAACCTCTCTCAGAGCATGTGGGCTGGGTCTTTCAAAGGGGATATGAAAAGGCTCTTATGGTTTTGCCTCATGATGGCGCAACAAAAGATCGTGTCTATAATGTGAGTTTTGAAAGTGCCCTTCAACAAGCCGGTTTTCAAACCAAAATAATTCCTAACCAAGGAACAGGCGCTGTTAAAATGCGTATCGAAGCCGTACGGCGGTTGTTTCCTGCACTATGGTTTAATCGTGAAACGACATGTGCGGGCAGAAAAGCGCTTGCTTGGTATCATGAAAAGCGCGACGAACAGCGCAATATCGGACTAGGGGCTGAACATGATTGGGCTAGCCATGGGGCCGATGCCTTTGGACTGATGTGTGTGGCTTATGAACAACCAAATGCTAAAGCGCGAAAAAAACCTTATCGCTCGTTTCACCATTCTCAAACTTCATGGATGGCTTTTTAATGAATATGTCTACAAATTCTTCTTTTGATCAAATCGAAACGCTTGAAAATCAAGCTCTCTTTAAAAAACTCGTGGGTTGGTATCAGGATGATATTGATCATGTCGAAAAATGGCGAAAAAATGCCCAGGAAGATTACGATTTTTATAATGGACGGCAATGGAATGAGCAAGACCTTGCCGTCTTGCACGAACAAAACAGACCGGTGATGACTTTTAACCGTATTGCGCCTTTAATTAATGCCGTGATTGGGGCTGAGCGCAATAATAAAAGGCAAGTGCAATTTATTCCACGACAAGAAGGGGCTGCCTTTGCTAATCAGATTCTGACAGGAGCAGCCGAATGGTTTCGCGATGAAGCCGATGGCGAATACGAAGATTCCGATGCCTTTCAAGATGCAATTATTTGCGGTATGGGCTGGACAGATACACGCCTTGATTATGAACAAGATCCCCAAGGAAAACCAATCATTGCACGTTTAGACCCGATGAAAATGGTGTGGGATGCAAGTGCTGTCAAGCCTAATCTTATTGATGCTCAACGCTTATGGTATATTGATGAAAAACCCCTTGCTGTGGCGCAGGAAATGTTTCCCAATGTTCATTGGAGTGACCTTAATGCTGATTGGGTTAAACATCAGAGTTTTTTACATTCAACCAGCGATGGGATGACACAAAGTTATCAGTCCGAGAGGGGGTATCAAGGAGAAGAGGGGAGCGGCTATCAACGTCCTAAAATGGTGACATTGGTAGAATGTCGCTGGTTTGAACGCGAGGTGGTTTATAAAGTTCTCGAGCCTCTAAGTGGAAAGTTTGTCGATTATTCAGAGCAGGATTTCCAAAATTTAAGCAAAACCTTTCCTCATGTCCAGGCAACAAGGTTGAACAGAAAAATTGTCAAACGGGCATTTTTAGGTAGAAAGCTGCTTGAAGCGCCTGATAAGCCTTTGGTTCCACCCAATCAATTGGGATGGGAGTGTATTACCGGTACTTTTGATAAGTTAAGCCGACAGTTTTACGGAATTGTGCGCCCTACAAAAGATCCGCAACGGTGGGCAAACAAATATTTTAGTCAAGTAATGCATTTGCTCAATAGCCAATCAAAAGGCGGCATTATGGCAGAACGCGATGCTTTTGATGATGATCGACAAGCCGTCGAGAGTTGGGCTAGAGCCGATAGCATTACTTGGTTGAAAAGTGGGGCTGTGTCTGGCGGAAGAATCCAACCTAAACCCGTGGCGCAATTTCCGCAAGGTTTTTTTCAATTGTTTAATGAAGCAAAGAGTGCTCTCGAACAGGTGACGGGGTTGTCTTCTGAATTTATTGGGACGCGAGCTGTCAATCAGCCTGGCATTCTTGAACAACAACGGCGACAATCGTCACTTAATCTTTTGGCTTCCTTTTTTGATGGGTTGCGTCGATATCGGCAACGACAGGGAAAAATTATTCTCTATCTTATTCAAAATTATCTCTCCGATGGGCGGTTGGTGCGTATTGCTGGTGATGAAAATGCCCAGTATGTGCCGCTGACACGCGAAATGGTGACAAGCTTGGAATATGATATTGTCGTGGATGATGCGCCAACAAGTCTTAATGAAAAAGAGCGTACTTTTGCACTGATCATGCAATTGCTTCCTTTGATGCAAAATTTTACAACGCCTGAGATTATGCTCGATCTTTTACGCTATTCGCCTTTACCCGCTTCACTCATTCATAAAATCGCTATAAAGGCGCAAAACTCTTTTCAAGAAGAGCAAAATGCTTCAGCGCAGATGGGGGGTAATGTGGGAACAGAGCAGATAATGCAGATGTTGCAGACAGTAAAGGCTCAACAATAGGACGCTTTGTCATGCGCGACTTCTGATAAATTCCATCTACCAGAAATTGCTTATCGATACAATTTCCATAGCGTAATGTCGTCTTCCTTTATCTTCGAAGAGCTGTTTTATGAGACTATCCCTGTTGGGGGAAAACAGGAGAACGAGGGAGTCTTGCCGTTATGTGGGGTGAACTTGGTGGGGCATGGTGGGCGCAGAATGAGCTTATCGATTTCCATAGTGCATGGGCTTCCTTTTCCCAAAAGAACTGTTTTATAGGGCTGGATTGTTGGGAAAAGTAGGGTGGAGAGGGAGTCTTGCCGTTATGTGGGGTGAACTTGGTGGGGCATGGTGGGCGCAGAATGGGCTTATCGATTTTTGTAGTGCATGGGCTCCCTTTTCTTAAAAGAACTGTTTTGTAGGGCAGTGTTGTTGGGAAAAGTAGGGTGGAGAGGGAGGCTTGCTGTCATGTGGGGTGGAGAGCATTGGGGGGATAAATGCTCACAGGCTGTTTTATCTGAAAAATTTGATTTTATTGTTTAAAAAAAGAGAAGGCTAATGTCATGGATCAAGAACACTTAACGCCGGCAGAACAAAACCAATTGAAACAAGATTTTCTGGTCTCAACACAAGAGGGAGAAGATGGTGAAATTGCAAGAGAAGAAAAAACTCTTGAAGATAATTTTCAAGGGCAAGTGCATCAACAACAGTACTCTTCGCAAAAGGCTGGAAAAGAGGTTCAAGGGGGAGAAGATGTTCCACCAGATCCGCAAAAAGACTTTATGGGCTATATGCAATGGTTGGGAAAAACACTCCAAAAACAAGGGCTTGTACATGAAAAACAACAGCCTTCTCTTGCTCGCGAAGCAGAACAGTTGCATGCATTTTTTCAGCAGTCTGTTGCCAGTGTTAAACAAAAGCATCATGATTTTGATCAAGCAGCTGATTTTATTTATGAAACGCGGGCTAAACAGTTGGCAGCTTGTGCTTCGCTCTATCCTGAGATGGCAGATCCCCAAAATATTGATGCGATAATTGGTGATGAGTTGAAGCAGATCTTGCGCGATTGTGCGCAAAAAAATCAAAATCCGGCTGAAGTGATTTACTCTATTGCACAAAAAATTGGCTACACAAATGTTCCCAATAACATGGGTGAAAATTTACAGGAAAGACACAATTCTGCACGTACTCTTGCTGCTTATAACGGCTTGACGCCAAATGGGCCGATTTCTTTGGATATGCTTGATAAAATGTCAGAAGCAGAGTTTAGCGCTTGGGTTGCTGATCCTAAAAATAAAGCCGCTTTTAATCGTTTAATGGGGGGAAGAGAATTTTAAAAACAAGAATGTGGCAGGTGTTTTTTGCGGGAATGTTAAGAGGCTTTTGGCGCAGAAGAATGCGGGAGTGTTTTTTGCGGGGAACGTTAAGAGGCTTTTAGCGCAGGAGAATGCGGGGGAGTGTTTTTTGCGGGAATGTTAAGAGGCTTTTGGCGCAGAAGAATGCGGGGGGATTTCTCAAACACGGATGTGGTGAGGAGAGCTCTTATAAGGAGGAGGCAGACGTTAACAGAAATTAGATAAAACTCACAAACAACCTATTCACCATTTGAAATGAAATGTGGTGTTTTAACAACCGGCGCTTTGCCGGGTTTTTTATGTCAATAAAACTTTTAGAGGACAAAATGACTGTAACTTATATCGGACTTAATGACCCAATGGCAGTGCGCACATGGTCTAAATTACTAAACCAAGAAGTCTCAAAAGCACTTCCAATTGCGCCGTTGATTGGAAATGATTCAAACAGTATCGTACAATTAAAAGATGAAACTACGAAAGCAAGTGGGGATGCTATTAGCTTTAATTTGCGTGTGCAGTTGCTAGGCGATGGGGTGAGTGAAGGGCAGACATTGGAAGGCAATGAAGAAGCTTTACAGTTTCTCAATGATCGCTTGGCAATTAATGAACTCGTTCATGCTGTGCGTGTCAAAAATGAGGGAACGATTGATCAACAACGAATTCTCCATGATTTGCGCACCGAGGCAAAAAATGGTTTGGTTGATTGGTATGCAGATCGTCTGAGTATGATGTTCTTCATTCAAGTTTGCGGGTATACCGCAAAAACAATTAACTTTGAAGGACGCACGATTACCCTTAAACCAGTTCATTATGGGTTTAATGCGCCAACGGCACCAACCAATAAACGTGTGGTACGTCCTAATGATAAAGCAAAAGATGAGGACTTAAAAGAAGACGATGTTTTTGATCTCAGCTTGATTGATAAAGCAGTTGAACGGGCTAAATTGGCAAATCCTAAAATTAGACCTGTGCGGATCGATGGGGAAAATGTTTATGTGCTTTATCTTCATCCAACCCAAGTGACACAATTGCGAACCAATACTGATGCGGGGCAATGGCTCGACATTACTAAGGCAATCTATAGTGGAAGTCGTATCAAAAATCCGCTCTATGATGGGTCTTTGGGCATGTATAATGGTGTGGTTTTGCGCGAAGCTGAACATATTACCGAAGGGGTCGAAGCTGGAACCGCTAACAAAGCTGTACCAAATGTGCGGCGGGCTGTTTTGCTTGGTGCGCAGAGTGCTGTGATTGCTTTTGGTAAAGATCGAGGGGCGACACGCTATAAATTGGTGGAAGAACTCTTCGACTATGAAAGAGAATTCGGGGTTGCGGCCAAAACCATTATTGGTATGAAAAAAACTTGCTTTACCTTGCCAGGAAGTACGCAAGGGGCTCAGGATTTTGGCACTATTGTCATTCCAACTTATGGAGCACCCGCTTAAAGCGAATGTTTGCTCTCTTCCCCCAACAAGAGGGATCTGTTGGGGGAAAAATTTAAAATGCTTCCAGAAACAAGGACAGGCTTATGACCACTTTATCCACTGATCCCCAAAATCTAAACCTTACACATTCAGACCATTCTAAAACTTTTGCTTATATGGTCGCGCTTATTCAAGATGAAATTGACGATACAACAGCGGAATATTCCCTGCAAATTCAAGATTCAATTTTTACGGCTTTGCGTTTGTGTGAACGCGAACCCTTTTTCTTTAATGAAAAAAGAGAAAGGACGTTTAAAACACAAAGTGGTAAAACATGGTATGGACAAGAAGAAGGGGTTTTTATTGAAGCAGAAAAGAGTTTGGAGGGCGTCTTTTTAGTAACAAAGAGTGCAACACCAACAAAGTTGTTCTTTAAGCCCTTGGAAGTGTTGCATCAACAATATGGTATGCATCCTGCGCTAGGAACGCCATTCTTTTATACCTACCTTGATCAAAAAATAGGACTCTTTCCAACACCAGAACATGTGGAAACTGTACAGCTTTCTTATGCTCCTGTTCATTTTGCCGATGAACAGCTGAAAGAGGATGATAACCCTTGGTTGATTTATGCTTTTGATCTTATTAAAGCACGAGCAAAATATGAACTTTATAAAAATATTCTTAAAGATCCTGAATATGCCGCCGTTTCTTTCAGAGATTTTCAAGAACAGCTTCAAGCTTTGCGCATTGAAACATCGCGCCGAAAAGGTTCTTCAAAGATTCGCCCAATGCGTTTTTAAAAAGTTCATTTCAAATCGTTTATGGCTGGCGTTGAAGGTTGGTTTGGCACTGGTGGCTGGTTTGTCACTTATGGCTGGATTTGCGCGTTGGGTGTTGATGGTGAAGGGCTGGTGGATGGTGTTGGGGTGGCCATTATTGATGGTATCGTTTTTTTGGTGCGTTAAACAACCTAAGGTTGTTTATTTTGTTGAATTTTATGCCTTTAGAGTTTTAAGGGCTTTTGTGGTTTTTTATCCATAAGCCTTGGTATTTTGAATGGCACTGAGCTTTTCAAAGATTTTATGGGGGCTTTTGATGGCTCTTTCCCCCGTCATTGTGGGGGGTGATTGCGGGCAGTTGATTTTGGTTTGGCGCTGGTGGATGGCGTTGGGGTGGCCATTATTGATGGTATCGTTTTTTTGGTGCGTTAAACAACCTAAGGTTGTTTATTTTGTTGAATTTTATGCCTTTAGAGTTTTAAGGGCTTTTGTGGTTTTTTATCAATAAGCCTTGGTGTTTTGAATGGCACTGGGCTCTTCAAAGATTTTATGGGGGTCTTGATGGCTTTTTTCCCAATCGCTGATTATCGACCCGATGTGGCGGATATCAATGGAATTTTTACCGATGAACTTGTTAATGTGCTCCCGGCGGATGGCTCCTATATCCCTATGCCAAGTTTTGAGCCTTTATCAGAGCCTTGTCCGGAGCCAATCTTAGGCACTCTTGCGGTTAAAACAAAAAATGGAGTTTCTATTATTGTCGGGACAAGAGAAAAAATCTACTTGCTTGATAATACAACAATGAACTGGAAAGATATTAGCCAAAAAGGAAAACCTTATCTGGCTAATGTTGATGCTCCGTGGTCTTTTGCTTTGTTTGGTGATTTTATCATTGCTGTGAATGCCAATGATAAACCACAAGTGATTGATATTAATCATGATAAAACATTTAGAAATTTAGGAGGAAATCCACCACAGGCAGGGATTGTTCGAATCTGGGGAGATTTCGTTTGTTTGATGAAATTAACCGAAAATCCAAGACGGGTTCATTGGTCTGGATTAAATGATGCTGAATTTTGGACCGTGGGAAAAAAAAGTTGTGATTATCAAGATTTTCCTGATGGCGGATTCGTCCAAGGGGCAACGGAGACAACAAATCCAATTATCTTTATGCGTTCTGCAATCTATGCTGGTTCTTTTATTCCTGGCTCTAAGATTATTTTTAGTTTCCAAAAAATCCACGATAAACGAGGCGCAAAAAATGCTGAATCAATTGTTTGTAGAGGCGATTTAGCATTCTTTGCCGATGAGGGCGGGTTTTATCAAATAACAAATGAGGGACAGATTATACCCATTGGGTTCGAAAAAGTCGATCGAACGATGACCGCAAAATCAAGGAAGGATAATCTGTACACTCTGTCTGCTGCTATCGATGGGGTGTATAATCGTGTTTATTGGATGGTTGATTCTGATGAGAACCTTCATAAACGTATCTTGCTCATTTATGATTGGGGATTGCAAAAATGGACAAAAGCTCTCGTCGATATCAAAATGATATTGCCTATTTTCTTAGCAGGAACAACCCTAGAAGGTCTTGATTTTGTGACTAAGAATATTGACGATTTGTCCTTTTCTCTTGATAGTAAAGCTTGGAAAAATGAATCACCTATTCTGGGGGCATTTGATCAACAGGGGAGACTGGGTTCGTTTTCTGGGGGTCCTATGGCTTGTGTCGTGACATCACAAGAAATGGGGCAGACAAATGGCATGATAACACGGGTGAAAAATATTATGCCTCAAGTCAATAGTGGAAAGTTTTATTTGTCTGTGGGAATGCGCTTTCGACAATCTCTTGAAGAGGAAACTGTTTGGTTGCCAGAAAAACAGCCCTCTTATAATACTGGACAAATTCACTGTCGTGCAAGGGCACGGTTTTATCGCTTTAAATTGCGTATTCCTGAAGGGGTGAATTGGACTCATGTCACTGGATTTGATGTGGAATTGACGCGGGCCGGCATGCGATAGGCATGCCCTTTTGTAATACCATGCGATAGGCTCAAGCCTCTATTATTAAAGAACAAATGCCCCATAGGCTTCCCAAACCTTTATAAACAAAGGCACAATGCGATAAGCTGTGTCTTTATAATATGAAGAACAAGGTGGTGCGTTATGTTTCATGCTTTTCTGCGATAAAGGAAAAATAGGCTGCACCATGGTTTATTTTTATAAAGAAAAAAGTTCCCTCTTTGTTGTGACAAAGGGATGATGGGGCTTTTTTTCTTTTATTGTGCGGGGGGCATGGAATGCGTGAAGTATGCATGGGGATGCGTATTGCTCAAATGAGGGAAATGACAAAGCTAAAAGAGCTAAAATTATGATGCTTGAGAGTCAAGATTTATATTCTGCTCATCTGACAGAGCAGTGGCCATGGGGAAAAATAGCTCCCTATCAAGAGGCACTCAATGCTGCATTGAAAAAATATGCGCAGCGCTTTCCGGATGATGTTTGTCTGGAAAAAATTGCTGAAGAAATCGCTACCGGACAAGCACAATTGTGGCTGGTCTTAAAAAATAAAATCCAATTTAGTGCTTTTGCAATTACCAAAGTTGAAATAACCCATACGGGAAAAAAATGCGTCGTTCTCTCAGATCTTGCGGGAGAGGGAGGGCTGAAATTGGTCAAGTTGATTGATGAAGTCGAAAAATGGGCGCGAACAATCAATGCGGACGAAATGCACATGTTTGGAAGAACTGGATGGGCGAAAAAGCTCGCTCATCACGGATATTCTCGTAATCTTATTCAATATAGAAAGGTTCTGAACCCATGAGTAGAAAAACCACACCTCAAGTGCAGACAACAACACAAACAAATGCTCCACCTGCTTGGGCGGCTGATATTCTTAAACAAGCCAGTGCTGATGCACTTGGACTTTATAATAAAGGAATTGGCGGAAACGTTTATCAGGGAGACAGAGTCGCTGGTCTTAGCAATATGACAAAAAATGCGCTGACCGGTTTACAACAAGCAGCAGGGCTCTATAACAATCCAACGGTAACGCAATGGTTGAATGCACCAACCAACAGCGCTACAAATCTTTCCGGTATGGCTAAGGGAAGCTGGATTGGAAGCAATAGCAAATTTAATACTGCATTGCAAAATGCTCTGAATAAAACATCCGATGCAATTAATCAATCGATGTCGGGAGCAGGACGTTATGGTTCTGGCGCTCATACTGGTGTGCTGGCCGATGAGTTAGGCGCCTTGGCAACAAATGCTGCAGCACAGCAATATAATCAAGATATTAACAATATGATGAATGCAAACCAGATGATTGATCGCTCTCAGAATGATCAAGTTAATGCAGCAAATAGCTATTATCAAGGACAGAGTAACGTGCAAAGCAATGCTTTGAAAGGGGGTATGATTCAAGATATAAACCGCCAAAATGTCTTAGATGCTGAACGCCAAAAATGGTCAGAAAAAGATAATCAAGATTGGAACCGATTGCAAAGTTTGTTACAGGTAGGAACACAGGCTGCTGGAAATTACGGAACGACTTCAGGAAAATCCACGACAATGCCTTCTGTGACAAAAGATCCATTGCGTGATGCGCAGCAAGTACTTGGATTGGTCGGAGGAATTTTAGGGCTTTGTGATGTGAGAGCAAAAGAAAATATTATCCCTGTGGGGCAGAAAAAGGGATATCCACTTTATACCTTTAATTATAAGGGAAATCCACAACGTTATCAGGGCGTTATGGCGCAAGACGTGTTGCGTGTGAACCCTGAAGCTGTTTATGTCAATGCGAAAACAAAGTTATTGCATGTTGATTATGACAAAATAGGCCTGAAAATGGAAAAAATGAAAATGGAGAAAATGCCGGCATCTAAAAATAAAATTGCGGCTTTCTTTTCTTCATTTTTTGCTCGTTTTCCCTTTTTGAAAAAAGAGTATCTTCTATGAGTTCGATTTATGATTGGTCAATTGTTGCATCAGAAAATGCTTATGTCGACGAGAATATAAACTGGGCAGAAGGGCAACCGCCAAGCACAGTCAATGATAGTGCTCGCGCTATGATGCAACGCATCAAAGAATATTTGTTGGATAATGGGGGCGGGATTGAAACACAGTTTACTGTCGATGTGGAAAATGAGAGAACGTCACTTCGTTTGGCAACAAAGTCTTTTTTTGAGACTTATATGGATGGCATTGTTGTGCGCTTTAAAGCACAAGGCGTCAACAGAGGAATAACAAATATTTCTTTAAATCAATTGCCGCCAAGACCAACTTATATGGCAACGCCAGAGGGTATTATGCCTTTAAAGGGCGGGGAAATTCAAAAAGGGGGGCTTTATGAAGTCGTCTATACGCGTGATATTGCCGGAAAAAATGCTGATGGCTGGTTTTTAACCAATCCTACTATAAAACTTCCTGAAATTCCGCCCTTTCCTCCTTTGCCTGAAACTTTTTCTTCTGGATTTATCGGGACTTTTGCTACAGAAAAAATACCCTCTGGATGGTTACTGTGTGATGGTAAAGAATATTCGCGAAGGAACTATGCTAATCTCTTTGCTGTTCTGGGAGAAACATGGGGAAAAGGAAACGGGAGAACAACATTCAATGTTCCCGATTTGCGTGGAATGTTTTTACGGGGGCTCGATAGTGGAAAAGAAATTGATAAAGGACGTCGCTTGGGAAGCCGACAAGAAGAGTCTTTTCAATCCCATACCCATGAGGGAAAAACAGATTCAACAGGTAACCACCAGCATAGTTATCCAATGATTGAAGAGGTAGTTTGGGATATGAATCACGGTGAATATTATAGAAATCTGGCTCAAATTTACAATAAAAATTTGTTGACAGGTCCTGCGGGAGAGCATGAACATAAGGTCTTGTTGCAAAAAACAGGGGGAGATGAAACACGTCCTGTCAATGTGGCGGTGGTTTATGCTGTCAAAGCCTGAGAATGAAAGCTGTGTGAGAGAAAGATAAAAATGCTTGCAAAATGTTTGTTATGAAAAAAAGTCTTATTGAATATAAAGTCTTATAGAATATATTGTGCAGAAAGTTTTGAGGCGCTTTAGAAAAAAAACTCAACTCTCTTTATTCTTTTATTTTTTGTGCTGCCTTTGTTGGATGCCTAAAGGTGAGTTTACCTATTGTTCTTTAGAGGATCAAGACAGTGATTATTAAAGGTAGGGAAAGAACAAAAAAAATTTCTTTATTCATGGCGTTTTTTGCTGAGGAATAAAGATTTTATCCCAAATGCCTCTCTCTTGTGGTATCGTGATCCATTGTTTCAAGTGCTGGGTTTAAACCGCTGCTGTGCGATGACAAAAAGCCCCTAGATAATTTTATCCTATTATAGCGTAAATACCGTCATTAAAACACTATTATTGAAGCTGGTGATATCAGTAAGATAGCTTAAAGTATTTAATACATTAGCAACTGTTCTGGGGAGGATTTGCTTGGTTAAGTATTATGCAAGTGAATCATATAAATAATGAGCAGATATGGAGCTCCTTCAGAGGAGTTGGATTGTTTACAAACCGATGTGGGGCTAAAACCTTTGTCCTTTGAGGGTGGTGGAAAGAGGTCAACGGATATGTTTATTTAAAGCGAGAAAAAGCAAAATGGAGCACTCCCTTTTTTGGCAAAGCGTGTAGGAAAAAAGCCACTCTTTGTTTTCAAAATGGGTGCACTGTTGGCAAGAGCAGCAGGTTGGCGATGCGTTGTAGTACATGGTGAGGCATTGAACTCTCTGAGATGGCATTTTGTGCTTATCAGGCAACTTCTTGAAACGGGATGAGAGTGATACGAGAAAAATCTATAAGACAATAGTTTGTTCCGTTGTGTTGTAAAATACCATTGTTTGAGATGTGGTTAAAATTTTATGCATGGGGTGTTTTTCATCTGTGCGTATTCCTAACGCAGCATTTTTTTGTAGAATAACTCTGGACAGGGGATACATTACAAGGATGCATTTGAAGGGGGAAGCCAAGTCAAATCTGTTAGATAAGAAGCCAGATTGTTTACAAACCATTGTTTATTGATTGCCATTATTTAAAGACCGGTGTGGGCTTTGTCATTTTGGGGAAAGCTGACACAGCATGCAAGGTGACATGCATTTCTCTTTGGTTTTAGGTGGTAAAATCATCATTTTAGGTGGAAAACAGAGTATAATCTAAAAAAATACCTTGTAAAAATTTTCGATGAGGAA
>NZ_JBHIOI010000019.1:15657-19373 GCF_042195415.1 Bartonella sp. CE47NXGY
TCTGAGGTTTTCTGAGAAATGCAAGAGCCGTACAACGAAAAAAGAGATGCAAATGCCTTAATACGCGTTTAGCTTATAAAAAAGGGGGATATAATGGCACTTTTTCCATTTTCTATTTCTGATATTGATGATCCGGAATGTATTCGTGTGGTTCTTTATGCTAGCGGAAGAATGGGACATGCTCCTTTAAACGCATTGTTGAAGAAAGCATATGAAGATATTACAAAAATTGCAAAGCGCATGGATGCTTTAGAAAAAAAATTAAATGCTCTAGATCTTACCAATGTCGAACAGAAAAAAAATGAGAAAGAAGAGAAGCAAGACAGTATTAATAGTGTTGTGAGTGGTGGAATAACGACACCAAACAGTTTTGTGAGCGCACCAGAAATTAAAACAGAATCATCGTCCGTTGGAGACATATTTTTTTCTCCAATATACGAGGCGCCAAAAATAGACTACAGCTCTTTTATTTCAAAATTTACAGCACATAAGCCGCTAGGAATATACAGTAGTGTTGCTCAAAACATCAGTGTTGAGCATTCTAGAGAGATTTCTTCTTTGTTAGAAAAGGAAAAATAGAAAAGAGTGATCATAACAATATGTATGGGTTGAAGCTATAGATGAGATAAACCTGATTTATATCTTCGGTGGGGATTGGAATTGCACTCTGTTTGAGATGTTAAAAAATGGTAAAAATTGATAGAGAAGCGTTGTTGCTGGATAAGTTGATCATGCGTTGTTGGGGAGAGTAGGGCGCATATTGAAATCTAAGGGTAAGTTTTTAAAGCCTACAGAGCAAGGAGCCATGCCCAAATAGAAACGCATGGCAAAAGAAGCTTTAAAAAGATAAAAAATCGTGCAATCATTTTAAAAAGCTTTTGGATAGAGCGTTTGATGATTTTAACTCTATAAATAATTTGCGGTTTTTACGCTTTTTTAAAAGAGAAAAAGTGCAGATCCTCGCAATTTTAATTTGTTAAAAATCCCATAAAAAGAAAATGTTAATTGCCAAAAGGACAAAAGCAGAAAAATGCCTATAAAAAAATCATGCGTATCGTTGTGTTTTTTCTTATAAAGAAGAGAAATGCTGTACTGTTGGAGCAGGCTTGAAGGCTAACGTTTCACTTGTTTTCTTATCAGACAAGATTGTACAAGCGGTTGTTGATTTGTCTTATCCTGTTTATGCTGTAAAGACTGTCCTTTCAGGTGTGATGATATAAGGCAAGTCTCTTTGTAAGAGCTTCCATGATACAAAAAGTGTTTTTTAAAGGGCGTGGCAAATATTTAAGGCAGGCTTATTTGTTGAGCTTTAAGTTTAAATCAATCACATGTGAGAAAGCCAAATGGACCCCGATGCAATCTGGGCTGTTGATAGATCAGATTGGGTGAAGAATCTTCATCTTTTGAAGTGGTGAATGTAAGTTAAGAAAAACCAGCTTTTACAAGCGTAAAAGAACGGGTCTTATTATAATTATGGACTTAAATCATGTGTGTTTTTTCATGGATTATATTGAGATAAAGCTACAAAGTATTTTGATTTATTTGATACGTTTTTATTTTAGAAAGTGTATTGTTATAAACAGCTCTCCTCAATACGAATGTATCATTATTTATACTCTTTTTGGATATTTTTATAAATATAATTAAAAAGCTTGCAATACTATACGTTTTGTGTATAAGTATTTATTATTGATTTCTTTTGTATTTTATTTAGTTATATCTCTATTCATAAGCCGCGCCTTTAAATGGTGCGGCTTTTTTTACTTTCTAATAACAGGGGCGCTATATATTTGTTATTGAGATGGCTTTGGATATTTTTCTCATTATTGTATTTTGTGATTTCATTTTGCAGTGAAATCTTTAAATTCTTGTGTGTTTTATCCCAATAGGGAAGATTCAAATAAAAATGCAGGCGTCTGGTTTCGGTTTCTTTGCTTTGGTTGGGGGGCGTTGAATAGTTAAAGAATCTTTGTGATTGTTTGACGGAGAATGATATGAGGTGAAGCATAAAATGGTGGCGCATTTGAAGGGCCATTATCATACATGCCAGCATGGTCAAAAATGCAAATGTGTCTTTAACAGTGTTTGTTGATCTCGATTAGAAAGTCCATTCTTTTTTGTTAGGAGTTTTACATCTATAATCTCTTAATCTTGTTTTAGCGACTGCTTTTTGAGGGGGCGGTAATAGAAGGCGTATAAGATTTTATATATGAAGTGTTTGTGTGGTGAATAACGGTAAATCCATTGAGCACTCCCATCTTTACGCTTATGTAGAGGCAAGCCCGCACCATTATTGTATTTTCTAGCTCCCAATATTTACGACAGCCTTGGTTCGTGAGACGATTCATAAGAGGCATATGCCTTTCTTATACAGTTTTTAATCCACATGCTAGCTCCGCTTGTAACTTGTAAGCAACATGGTTTTGATTGTTTCAATAGAAAACAAACTTCGGATGAGAGAATCCTATGGTGTTCGGGTTTCTCATTCAACATGTAAAACAATAAATATTCTTTATAAATCAATATGACATGTCTTAACAAAGACGAATTGTTTATAGATCCGCATGGATAAAGAATCTTTGTCTTTAAAAGTGGTGAGAGAAAATCATCAGCCCTATTTTTTCATAAAGGGCATGAGAAAAGTGTTTCATAAGAATTATATACGATAAGAATTATACGGTAAAAAAGAGAGTCTTTTGACATAAGAGTCTTGATCGTTTGCGGCTATAACCTGTATTGTGTACACAGATACTTCTATCATTTTTTGCTGTAAAAGCTTCTCTTGGGATATTAAAGGGTACAATCTTTATGGAAAAAAGAATCCGAGCAAGACAAAAGGCTTATTTCAAAAGATTATATCGCAAGATTGCTTTTGTTTGCATAATACTTTTTTGTATAGTGTTTTTGTGTTTTGTTGTTGCAAAGGTGGTTAGTTATTTTTCTTCTCATAAAAAAGTAACACAACAAGCACCCGTTGAATTGGTTATTCCTGTTTTTGATCTACGCGTATATTGCAAGGAAATTTCTGCCTCCGTTATGCCCGATATGAAAAGAGAGGTTTATCAGCATTGTCTTAATTTGGAAAGTGAGGCCTATTTTGCTATTCGTGAAATGTGGGATAAGCTTTCTGATAGTGCTAAAAAACAATGTTTGACGAGGGTCCGTCCTGGGGATGGAAATTATTTTCTCTTACGAGACTGTTTTCTGAATGAAAGAGAAAATAAAACAGGCAAAAGGCGCAATTACTTTTAAGTTTTTATATGGAAAGTTAAAAGGATGCGAATTTTGATAAAAAGATAAAAGCCTCTTAAATGACTATCTGCCTCATGACCAATAGCAGCTTGATTTATTTATCTTGTTATATCGCACTTCTTATTTAAGGTGTGGCGACATAAGGTATGGATGGCCTCCTTGAAATGTTTAAGGGGGCGTGGTGGAGTTTCAGGAGGATTTGTTGCGCTTTTTTAAGGGAAATAACGAGTGTGGGAAATCCATTTCGTGATGGTTTTGGTGAATGGTATAATGGTAAAACCATCATGAAATGTATAAAATTTATAAAGCAAGTTCATCTTTATGGTTTAAACAAAGAATAAGCCGGTACTATCTCACACTTTGCTCGCTCCCAATGGTGCTCTCGACAACCCTTTAGCCTTAGAGACGGTTCATAAGAGGCACTTTTAGTCTTTTTTTTCGTTTTTACTCCACGCAGGTTTTCC
>NZ_JBHIOI010000019.1:19473-23804 GCF_042195415.1 Bartonella sp. CE47NXGY
AACCCTTTAGCCTTAGAGACGGTTCATAAGAGGCACTTTTAGTCTTTTTTTTCGTTTTTACTCCACGCAGGTTTTCCCACATGTAACATGCAAGAAAAAGAGATTGATTCAACAGCAAACAGATTGAGGATGAAAAATTCTACGGTATTAATTTTCTTACTCAACACAAAAAATATGAATTATCATTACAAATCAATTTAGTGTATGAATTTTATAAGTATTTTCATTGTTGACAGACCAGTGTGATTTGAGAATCTTCCTTCTTTGAGGGTGTAAGTCAATAGACATGACAAAAATGAGTAAAAAACATTCCTTTTATAAACATTTACGGCTTCTTCATGCGTAAAGCGCTGTGCTGGGTTTAAAAATGTGCTTGTTTTATAATTCTAGTTTTCTTTATCAGAAAAGATAAGTAAGGAAATACGTTAGGCCATTCTTATTGATAGGCTTTGAGGAGGGTATTTTTTTGAGAAGAAGCTGATTTTTAAAAAAGTGTGACATATTGGTCGTTTTTTTCATAATTTGATATTTTTTTGTATTTAAATATTTTGTTTTTAAGCTCAATTTGTTATAAATAAAAACTGTGATTAACTTAAAAACTCTATGGGTTAAAATAAAAATTGATAGTATCATTGACTTGTTTGGGAAAGAAGATTGATCTCTTGGTGATTATAGGGCTTGAATAATACTTCGTGTTAATCTATCTATAAAAGTTAAGAGGTTTTGTGAGGCGATCGTGGATTATCGCTCGCAAGGGGTTGCTTTAGCGATGAAGAGAGGCTATATTTATAAAATAAAGAGGTTCGCGCAGTGACTCGTTGGGATGGAAGTGCTTGTGAGTTAAATGCACGAGGGGGTAGAGAATATCGGCGTTTTTAGGAGCGGTGGTTTTAGAGCAAAAAAGGAAGCTTCTACTATTCTCTGGCAGGAATTTTTTCTTTGTCGGGTGTGTTATATGTGTGTTTTCCTTTTTGTTTTCCACAAGATAATTATTTTTTTAGTGAAATATGGTTTATTTTAAAAAAAACACTTGGCATTTTACGTGAACATCATTAGGTTTCTGCTGTTTGACAGAGAAAAAGGGAATTTTTGATTTACGATTTCCCTGCTGTTTTGTGATTTTCAAGAAAATATATGCTTTTATCAATATCAGTAGGGTTCGTTTGAGTGAAATAAACGCGGATAGCTTGATAATCGTATGTTAAACATGATCAGCATTATCAAAAGATAATGTAATGAGGAAGCGTCAATTAAGACACACATAAGACAAACACTCCAAAAAGGGATAAAGATGAGGCCACAACAAAATAGACGGGTACGCGGTCGCAATAATAACAATAATGGTAATAACAATAATAATCGTCGCGGTCCTAATCCGTTGTCTCGCAATTATGAAAGTAGCGGTCCGGATGTTAAAATTCGCGGGAATGCTCAGCAAATTGCCGATAAATACATAAGCCTTGCGCGTGATGCACAAGGTGCAGGTGATCGTGTTATGTCGGAAAATTATTTACAACATGCCGAGCACTATTTGCGTATTATTTTAGCAGCAGCTGGGCAAATGTCTCAATCGGTTCGGCGTGATGAAAATCGTGGTGATGAAAACGAAAATCGTGATGAAAACAATGGGCAAGAATGCGGTGAAATAAATCTTGATGGTGAAAAAAAGGATGCTGTCGAGGGTGATACAGATGTATTACAAATGTCGTCGCAAAAAAATGGCAATGGCCAATATGATAAAGCGCAAAATGGGGATGCGCGTGAAAACGCTTTAGAGGCTCTATCGGATGAAAAAACAGATCAAGAGCACTGCCTCTCTGAGAAAAATGTTGAACCTGTCAAAAAAATACGTCGTTCTCCTCGTCGACGTACTGTACGGACTCAAGATGAATCATCTCTTGAGCTTTCACTTACAACAGCAGAAAGCTCTAGCAATGGAGATGCATCAACAGCAACAAAAACAGCAACAAAAGAGGATTCTTCTTTGCCTGGATTAGGTGAGGGGATACAGAGAAAACCACGCCGTCGCCGAGTGGTCAATCTTGAGGCAGAGGAAAATGTTTAAACCTGAAGGGTGCTGTGTAAGCGCGCTTGTGTGGTGATGTTATTGGTATCATGATAATAAATTATAATATACTCAAGAAGCTTCTTGCGCTTTCCTTGAGTTTTCACGGGGCTGTATTGAGACTTAATGAAGGCTGTTGACAGAAAAGATTGCCTCTTTGCTGAGATTTAAGTAAGGGGATACAGGGGAAGATGCGTCGTCGCTCAAGTGGTCAATCTTGAGGCAGAGGGAAATGTTTAAACCTGAAGGGTGCTGTATAAGCGCTTGTGGTGATGTTATTGGTATCATGATAGTAAATTATAATATGCTCAAGAAGCTTCTTGCACTTTCCTTGAATGTTCACGGGGCTGTATTGAGACTTAACGAAGGCTGTTGACAGAAAAGATTGCCTCTTTGCTGGGATTTAAGTGAGGGAATACAGAGAAAACCACATCCGTGTATTTTAAGAGGCAGTTCTTTTATGAAGAACGCAATGTCGTTGTTTTATTTAATTCACACTTATATTCAATGTATTCATGCCCATTTCGCACTGGTGTTCATGAATTCTATCATGTGAAATCCATCGGTTATCTTTGCTTAATAAAAGATGTAAACTGGGCGTTATTGCTTTAATTTTCAATGTTGCAACAGTTCTTCTTTTGATACCTGATCATTCATAAGAGGTATTTTATTCATCCATTTCCTTGCTGGGATATGTGAGGAAATGATTTTGATTCAGTTTTTTACGAACAGATTTGAAAGGGAGAATCTTACAGTATTTGAGGTTCTCATTTGACATGCAAAATAAATCATCACTATAAATTAATATGTTGAATTTTTGCACTCAAGAAGAGGTATTTCTTGCACGTTTATTAGCTTTTCCCAAGTGATGTCATTTTCTTAAAATGGGAATGCGTTGACAGAAAGGTTTCTTCTTTTCCAAGATTTAAGTGAGGGGATACAGTAAAAAACGCGCCGTCGCCCGTGTGGTGGATATTTAAGACTTATCACATTAATTTATAATAATAATTCATTGTTTTGAATGTTAGGTGAGGGCCCCTAAACCCCTAGAATTCTCTCATTTCCAAATTTGTTCCATGTTGGATCAACAAAAACCATTCGCTTGCACGTTGCAAACGGGGAGAGCCCGTGTGGATAAATTTGTATAAGAAGGAATAAAAATGGCTCTTATGAACTCTCTCTAGCACCAAGGATTGTGGGCAACATCCACGAGTTGGTAAAGCGTGTGATAATGCCGGCTTGCAGAAAATGTTTAAACCTTCAGAATGCTATGTCAGCGCTTATTGATGTTAGTTTTCTTAATGAGGCATTATCTTCGCTCTCTCTTTTGTTGTTTCAACAGAAAGAATGGAGACAAGTGCACCGGTATGATAATTGTAAATCATAAATTTTGTTTGTCCATCAGGGGTTAAAACTTTCAGTACAATATTGTGTTCTGAGAGGCTTTGCGACAAAATCTGTGTTTTTTCCGGTAGAGAGAGCGTATGATGGATAACGTGTGGGTTTTTGCTGAGAGAGGAAGATAGCTCTGTTTGTTTTGGCGCTGATCCGGTTTTTATCACTTTATAAACAATTAAAAACAGTACGGTTAGAATAAGGAAAAGCGTTATTAAAACGGAAATAATCATTAAACCCATAAGTTTTTTTCTCACTCGTTCTACGGCAGGGTCTAAAGGGAGATCTTGAGGCAGAGAATTTTGCTCTGTGTGATGGTCTTTTGAAGGGTGCATTCGCTTATTATCCATCATGTCTTTCATTGATTATTTTTTTTGAGATCTGATGGGTTTATGCTTTTAAAGTTTTTTGTGCAAGAGGTTTGTGGAAGAAGAATGTAAAAGAGGAAGCGATGTTGGTAAAATATCTTCTTTGTGTACTGTAGACAGCTTGTCCTTTACGTTTTGGCTTTTAAGCAGGAAATTTCCATGGTTTGTTACAGACCAGATCAAGTTTACTTCTTGTTGATGTAAACTGGGTTGTACGTTTATACATTGAGCAAAAATTTGTTGTCCATAAAGTGCAAACTTTTTTGTGGACGGGACCATGGCCTGTTCACAAGCTTGAGCCGTGGGATAGATTTTAACCATTGTATTGTTCGAATAGCAACTATTAAAATCATCTGTACATGAAACTAATAAGAGGATAAAAACAAGGGGATTCATCAATTATTTTCCAAATGACAGGTTGACAGAGCGGACTCCAATTTGTCAGCCTAGGGGCTTCTTCACTGTTAAACGCTTTCACAGTTTTTTAGTTCCCCTTTGAGATG
>NZ_JBHIOI010000019.1:23904-29640 GCF_042195415.1 Bartonella sp. CE47NXGY
ATAGAGGTTGGTTTAAAGAGGTTGGAAAATATCTTTGTGCTTAATAAACAGATGAGACATTTTGCTAAAAAAGGGGAAAATTCTCTTGTTCATTGTTTAAAATGCTCTTTTAAGAAAAAATATCAAAATAAGTATCAGGAACAGAGAGGCAATAGACAATTCCTTCTTGTGTCAATTTGAGGGAAGCTGAACCATTCACGGAAATGGGAACGATTTTTTCGAGAACGGCACTACCAAAACAGGCTTTTTTATTGTTTGTGGGAGGGATGCCGGATTCAAAATTTTCATGCCAAGTGATGATAAGTTGCGTTTTGCCATTCAGTTTTGTTTCAATTTCACAGCGTACACAGATGCTCCCCTTTTCTTGGGAAAGGGCTCCAAAAGAAAGAGAATTGACAATCAGTTCATGAAAAGCCAAACCGATATGCAAAGCGGCATTGGGAAAAAGATAAGGATCGACGCCTTCAAGTGAAAAACGTTCTGTTTCTTTCATAAAATAACCTAAAGCCTGCGTTTGGACCAATTCGCGAAATTGAGCACCGCGCCAATCGGAATCAGTGATCAGATCTTGAGAATGAGAAAGAGAATGAAGACGACCTTGAAATTTTCGTAAAAAAACCTGAAGAGATTCAGTATAGCGCGCGGTTTGGCTGGCAATACTTTGAATGATCGCTAGAAGGTTTTTAGAACGGTGACTGACTTCGCGAAGAAGGATTTTAAGCACTTGTTCACGGCGGCGTAAGCCGGAAATATTGACACCGGTGGTGATAATACCAATAATGTCTTCGTTATCATTGCGGTGGCAATCAATAGAAAATTTGTACCAAATCTCTTGTTTATTTGTATCTTCAAAACGTGCTTCAACAGTTTGCATTTTGCCACTGGCTAAAACTTGCAGTTTGATGGTTTCCATATTGTCTGCAAGGTCAAGCGAAAAAAAGTCGCTGTCACGACACCCAACCCGCCATTTATTGTGCAAATGATGTGGCAAGTTTTCAGCCCATAAATAAACCAGATTTGTTGCCTGATAGAGAACGCAAATATCAGCACCACGAATCGCTTGCATGAGCGCACTCATATGAGATCTATCCATGGGAGGCTTTGAAAGAGGCGTAACGATCATAATTTTAAGATGTTACCCTGTTCTAAGCCGCTTTAGAAGCATTCTCTTGAAAAAATAAAGCTTGGGAAATAAGCGCTTTCACCATATCAGGGTTAAAAGGTTTGGTCACTAAAAAAGTTGGTTCTGGACGCTCGCCAGTGAGAAGCCTTTCGGGAAAAGCCGTGATGAAAATCACCGGTATACGGTCATTTTTCAAAATCTCGTTGACCGCATCAATCCCTGAACTGTTATCGGCTAATTGAATATCAGCCAAAATCAACCGTGGTTTTTTCTTATGATACATGATGACAGCTTCATCACGCGTGCGCGCTATTCCTACAACATGATGACCTAGGCTTTCTACCATTTGCTCAATATCAAGTGCAATAAGAGGTTCATCTTCAATAATCATGACTTCAGTGGCAATTTGTTGAGAAATATCAATGGATGCTTGGTTGAGAAGCTTGCGAAATTCTTTCGTATCCAGATTCATGATTTCGCTGGCGTCTTGTTCATGAAATCCTTCAACGGCAATGAGCAAAAATGCTTGGCGTGCACGGGGTGTGAGATAGGATAATTTGGCACTGGTTTTTTGTTCAAGACCAAATTGGGGCAGGGGTTCTGGGATGTTTGGTGTGGTTTGGTCAAAAAGATGGCAAAAAAGCCAATAGGTACCAATTCGGTCAGTGGAGGCTTTGGGAAAAATGGAGATGTCGGCAATGAGTGCTTCCAACATCGCTGAAACATAGGCATCGCCAGAGGATTGGCTACCGGTGACAGAGCGGGCAAAACGCCGAAGATAGGGAAGATGCGGGGCAATGCGCGTTGATAATGACATAATTTATAACTCCTTTGACCTTTCAAGCATTTTGTTGGTTGAAATTCTCAACCGATAAAAAAGTTCCTTGATTTGTATGGAACTTTTTACCGGCAGCTATATTTACAACCATAAGGCGAAAAATTCTTCGCGGTGCTACCAGTAATATATGGATTAGGGGGATGAAAAATGAACGACCGTGATGAAAAAAATCTCACCACACAATTTAGAGTTGGAGATGATCTTCTCGGGGTCAATAGCGAAATAGCACGGAAGTTACGTCAATTTTACATGGAAATTCAAGAAGAAGCACTGCCACGGTGTTTGCTTGAGCTTTTAGAGAAGTTGGAGCGCGCAGAGCAATTTGGCTTAAACAATGTGGAAAAGGTTTGAATCCTTTATGTCAAAGTGCGCGAAAAACTTTAAACAAGAACTCCTTTCTGTGTTGCCGGCTTTACGAGCTTTTGCTGTTTCTTTAAGTGGCAAGCACGATAAAGCCGAAGATTTGGTCCAAGATACTGTTATGAAGGCATGGGCTAAGCAAGATAGTTTTGAGATGGGAACTAATCTTAAAGCTTGGCTTTTTACCATTTTGCGCAATGAATTTTATAGTCAAATGCGTAAAAAGGGAAGAGAAGTTCAAGATACCGACGGCGTGTTTACTCAAAATGTCGCTGTTCATCCTGCTCAATATGGATCACTTGATTTGCAAGATTTCAAAAAAGCCTTAAATTTGCTTTCTGCCGATCAAAGAGAAGCCATTATTCTCATTGGCGCATCGGGATTTTCTTATGAAGATGCTGCGGCTATTTGTGGTTGTGCTGTTGGAACCATTAAAAGCCGTGTGAGCAGGGCGCGTAATCGATTACAAGAACTTCTTAAAGTCAATGGTGAGTCTGATTATGGTCCTGATTCTTACTCAGCTGGAAGTACATTGTGTTCATTTAACGGCTAAAAAAGCATAATAATTATGATTGATAGCCTTGTTTTTTTTATTCCCGTTATAGCTATTACAGTAAAGTCAGTATCTGAGGGAATTCAGAAGTTTGGCGTGTATCCTTAGGAACACAAGAAAAGCCTGTATAAAACTTTCTCACGGGCTTTAGGTTTTATGTTCCATAAGGTTGCCTTCCTTTGTGCTGAAAAATGACGACTTTCAAGTTCGCCAATGGACATTCTATGACAACAAAAACAAATTTGATGCCTCAAATGCCTTCTTCTGATGCAACGATATCACGCTGGCGGTGGGGTGCGATTGTTGTTTCTCTTGTTATGGCTCTTTTGGCATCGGTTTTTATTATGTTGCTTTCAAATGCCGTTGATCGAGAAGTCGCACAGTTGAATACAAGTTCAGAATTGCGCGAACAGGCTGATTTGGTCCTTATTAGCCTGATTGATATGGCTGTTGCTGATCGCAGCTATGCAAAAACGCGCAAGGCGGAAGATAAAATACGTTTTGAAAATGCAGAGCGGGAGTTGGGGAATATTCTCGACTATATCGCACTTATTGTTTATGCGCATCCGCAGTGGTATAAATGGTTTACGGCTTTTAAAGAAGAGGTTGAAGCACGAAAAGCCTTTATGAATGCCCATATGCGTGCTCTTGATGCGATTCCTGAACAACCTTCTCAACCTTCTCATGCGGACTCTTTGGAAGTATCAAAGATTCCTGTAGCACGTTTAGCTCAATTGATGACAAGCTTTATTAATGGGGATGATGTGGTGCGACAAAAACAGCGTGAGGGTATCGCATTGATGCGGGCGGCTTTGACATTGGCGGCTATTGTTTCCGTTGTGAGTACTTTTATTTCTGCCTATTTTGTTATTAATCGTTTTCATCGTGATATGCGCTCTTTAAAATTGTATCAATTGCTGCTTCATAGTGAAAATATCGCTCTGGAAGCCCGCGTGAAAGAACGAACACAAGAATTAGAAAGAGCACGTAATCACGCTGAAAAAGAACGCCAACGGGTTGAAATATTGTTGCAGGATGCAAGCCATCGCATTGGCAATTCTCTTGGGACGGTGTCTTCTTTGTTGGGGCTCCAGTTAAACCGGAGCAAAAATGAAGAGGTGCGTGCTGTTCTAGGGGCTGCACGTGATCGTATTCAGACAATTTCTACAGCACATCGTCGTTTGCGCTTAAGTGATGATATGGAAACGACTTTATTGGCAGAGTTTCTCAGCTCTGTTGTGCATGATGTCGAATTGGCAGTCCCTTTTGAATTGCGTGAAAACATCACCATTCACACCAACTTTAAAGATTGTCGCCTGTCTTCAAGAGATGCGACAACACTTGGAATTATCCTTGGTGAACTGCTGACAAATTCCTTAAAACATGCCTTTCCTGATCAACGGTCTGGTCATATTTATATCTCCTTTGGTCCCCAGAAAGATGGACAATTGATGCTCATTGTAGAAGATGATGGCGTGGGAATGAAAAGCCAAACTTTAAAACAAAAAACAGGACTTGGTCGTGTGGTCGTGGAACAGCTCTGTATGCAATTTGGTGAAAAACCTCTGTTTGAAACTTCTGCTTTAGGAGGCACAAAGATTGTCATTCCTTTGCCAAAACTTAGCATGAATAGTTCAAAAAAAAGCTCTGACTGATTTTTTAAAAGGGTAAATTTTTTCTTTTCTCGTGGTAAGCTGCCTTTCATTCATCGTGAATGTATGGGGAGGGCATCTTTTCACAAGAAGAAGGAAAAATACGGCTTCAGTAGCGCGAACACAGCACCATTCATATCAGATTGTCAATTGCCTTCAAGAGAAACAACTTTGCTTCTTTATCTTTTGGTGTAATGTTTGATTTTCTCTCTTGTTGTTTTTTTGCTTTGTTGACTCCGATGATCGGCTTTCAAAGTTCTCCTTGTCTGAGAGCTTTGAAGTGCTTAAGTTAGCCTTTAAATTTATTTTGAATAAGTGCTTCTTTAAGCCAATAATACTTATATTCGTAAGCTCTATTGCTTTGCAAAGAGAGAGTTTTTTCAAGTTTTGTTATTTTTTGTAAGGCATGTGAAACTTTAAATATGGGGTGTTTTTGTAAGCGTGTGGGAGAAATATTTTTAAGGTAAAACGCGCTTGTAAAAAACTCATGCCCTCCCTCCTTCAGGGCTTTAAACAGCATCAGTGCTCAACCAGTGGAATCTGTGCAACAAGAAGTCGGGTTGTTTATAGAATGATATGGGTTTTAGAATCTTCGTTCTTTAGAAAAACTCACCTTTGATTTGAGATTTTATTGCATGGCAAATAAGGACGGGCTATCGTTTTGATAAAATAAACAAGAAGAGTTAGCCTTTTGGGGTTTCATATTTTTCACTTTTCTATTGTGCGTAAACCAGAAAAGGGGAGGGCGTTTTATTTTTAATCATTGTGATGCGACCTTGGGTGGTGGCATCTTTCGGCGTATTCTTTAATAGATATTTAAAATGCGGAAATCTCTTTAAGAAAAGTAAGCGCTCAAGCATATTTTTTAGATGTTTTGAGTCGTAAAAATGCAGATGCTTTAAGTTTCTTCGGAGGGTGCTATTGGGCTGTTGATCAAGGCATCAATGTTGTTTTTTTCTTGTAGGAATGTTTGTAGGTCTTGATTGGTTAAGGCTTTGCTATCCGGTATACGAATGCGCATGGGATCAACCTTGACGCCATTGACAATGATTTCAAAATGACAATGGGGTCCGGTTGCCATTCCTGTTGATCCAACATACCCAATAATTTGTCCTTGTCGTACTTTCACGCCTGGTTTGATGTCTGGTGCATAACGACTTTGGTGTGAATAACTGCTGACATATCCATTGGCATGTTGAATTTCCGTATG
>NZ_JBHIOI010000019.1:29740-31978 GCF_042195415.1 Bartonella sp. CE47NXGY
GGTTTGATGTCTGGTGCATAACGACTTTGGTGTGAATAACTGCTGACATATCCATTGGCATGTTGAATTTCCGTATGGTTTCCATAGCCGCCTGTTACGCCTACTCTTGTGACAATACCATCTCCTACAGCAATAATGGGTGATCCTTTAGGAGCAATCCAATCAACCCCCGTATGCATGCGGACATAGCCTAAAATAGGATGTTTGCGTGGACCAAAGGGAGAGCCAAAAATGCCATTTGGTGTGGGTTTGCGCAGCAAGAAAGGCTTTGAACTTTTCCCTTCAGAATCATAATAATCAACGCTTCCATCTTTTAATTGATAACGGTAATATTTATAAGTTGTATTCCCAAAAGTTGCACTAATATAACGAATTTCTGGATCAGCGTTCTTGGATGCTTCCTTTGCTTTCAAATTCTTTTTGCCGTTTTTGTTTTCTTTATCGCTTTGTGGTACAGCATAAAATATTTCGATCTGATCATTGGGTGTTATCGGACTTTTCATATCAATATTGGTGGCCAGCAGACGAATAAGACGATGAGAGAGAGATTGTGATATATTATGGCTTAGCAAAGCACTATAGAGTGCATCATAAGCCGTTGGTAATTGTGCGCTATTGATATAAGAATGTGGAATACCATTTTGAAAAGCCGTTTTAAGTGCTTTAGACATTTTAGGCTCTGTGCTTTCAATGAATTGGCCTTTATCATTCAGGGCAATGGTGAGAATATGATGCATTCCTTGATAGATACTTGCGCGTACGAGATGGTCTTCTTCACCAGCTTGTGTCACGATACCAATGCGTAAAAGGCTTCCCTCTTTAAGGGAATCGGAAAGGCTTATTTTTTCTAGCGTTTTTACAACCTGGTCAATTTGCTTTTTTGTATAACTGGTTTTTTTGAAAGCATCGGCTATCGTTTGTTTTTTACGAATAGGAATAATATCTTCAACATAGTTTTTCGTCAGATCGATACGGTGACTTTGAGGAGAAACGGTTACATTTTCTTGAACGATTCGAACTTCAGGGGATTCTGTGCCTTGGGAAGGGGAGGATACATCTTCTAATTTTAAAGGATCAATCAATGTGAGAACTGAAAGAAGTTCAGAGCTCTTTTCTAAAGTAAATCCAGCTTTTTGCACTTCTTGTTGTGCCTCTTCATCTGTCAATGTGTCGCTGTCATCAAAATCGAATTGATTTACCTTAAAATCATAGCTGCGTAAGGTGAGTTTTGTTTCAACCTTTGCTCCATAAATCTGCCCAGAATCTTCTTGTGGTGCGATATTTTGATTTTTCGTATCACTAGCAAGAATGCTTAAAGAATCAAATTTTGGATAGCTATATTTCTGGGGGCGATTTTCGGCTAAAGCCATACGAATCCATTCAAAATGTTGTGTTTGAATGACTTTTTCATCGCCTTTTTTTTGTAGAATCGATAATTCAAATTGACGTTTTCTGTCAAAGCTTTGCCTTGCATGGGTGGGAGAAATACGATCACCTTTATAGCCATTGGCCTCAGGGTCTTGTGATTCTGATAGGTTTTCTTGCGTAAACCATTGTGGCGGTGTTACCAATCGCTGTTGTTCATCAAGAGCCGTAAAAAGTGCAATCCCCATAAGAATGCAGGAAGTGATTCCTGTCAGAATGGTTCCCGTAAGCCAACGAGCAGAGACCTGTCGGCGCGCAGGCCGCAAGCGCTTGACGACAAGAGCAGGGTCTTGTCCAGGATCGTTTTTTTGTTGTTCGTTATCCCACATAGATTTATAAGAGTACTTTTCAATATTAAATAAAGAAAGCTAGATAGATAGCTTAGCATGCTTCTACAGGAATTTGATTCTTTTTACAAATTACAGATCATGCGATTCTCTTTATACAGCAATGTCTTTATAAATCGTATCTGCGCAGAAAATTTTCTCTATTAAAGTAGCATAAAACAAGCGTTATTGTGATTAACTCATTCCTAGGCAACTTCCTATTTTTATGCATTGCAATGGGGTGCTATATTTTACTTTAAAGGCGCCATGCTCTCTTTGAACTCCTTGCTGTTTTCATGTTTTATTTTTATGAATGCAGATTTTGCCTATAATTGCTTGTTTCCAATAATGTCTTGAAATAGGATTTTTTGTTCAATATTTTATTGGTAAAGTTTGGGTTATTTTATTTAAAAAAAAATAAAAAATGATATTGACTCTTTGCTTGAAAGAGTACTATATACGACGAGTAACGAGAGCGGTTTCTGCT
>NZ_JBHIOI010000020.1:0-8862 GCF_042195415.1 Bartonella sp. CE47NXGY
CGTGCTGTGGGCAGTGGTTCTTTGACCCTTGAGGGACGCCCTGAAATCATGGCGGATCAACCTCTCATCCTTCAAGGGTTTCGTGGGCAAATCAATGGTCCATGGAAAGCCGCGACCGTCACCCACCGCTATGAAAAACAAAGCGGATACACCACAGAAATCACACTCGAGGCACCAAACAAGGGAAAAGAAAGCAATGAGAACATTGAACATGCTAAAAACAGAAAATCCAAGAGATAATTTTGCTTCTTCTTTTCGTCAACTTCCCCATAATATTGAAGCGGAACAGGCATTACTTGGAGCAATCCTGATTAATAATAATGCACTCGATCGCGTTTCAGACTTTCTCAAAGCAGAACATTTTTTTGAAAGGCTACATCAAAAGATCTTTGAGATTGTCTTACAAATTATTCAAAATGGTCATCTTGCAAACCCCATTACAATCAAGCCCTATATCCAAATGGAAGAAAAAGTTGGAGATATTACTGTATACCAGTATGTTGTTCGCTTAGCCACAGAGGCAGTCACTATTATTAACGCTGAAGATTATGGACGCGTCATTTACGATCTTTTTATCCGCCGGTCTTTGATTAATCTTGGCAATGAAGTTGCCAATACAGCTTTTGATGCTCCTGTAGAGCTCACGCCTACCCAACAAATTGAAACGATTGAAAATCAGTTATTTGAGCTCGCCGAAAAAGGGAAATATGGGGGTGGGTTTGAAAACTTTGATACAGCCATTGCAAAAGCACTTAACATGGCAAGCGCTGCAAAAAAGCGTTCCTCACAGCTTTCTGGGATAGCTACCCATATCAAAACCCTTGATGAAAAAATGGGAGGATTACAAGCATCTGATTTAATTATCCTTGCGGGGCGCCCTGCTATGGGGAAAACCTCTCTGGCGACCAATATTGCTTTTAATATTGCCAATGCTTGTAAGCGTGATAACAGCCAAGAAGATGAAGGGGGCATTGTTGGTTTCTTTTCACTTGAGATGTCAACAGAACAGCTTGCAACTCGTATTATCTCAGAACAAATAAAGGTTTCTTCTTCTGATATGCGTCGTGGTAATATCTCAGAAGAGCAATTTACCAACATCATTTACGCAATGCGTTCCTTACAAACAATCCCTCTTTATATTGATCAAACGGGGGGTGTCTCCCTTGCACAATTGGCCGCCCGTGCAAGGCGTCTTAAACGACAACATGGTCTAGATGTCTTGATTATCGATTATATCCAACTCATGACAAGCGGTTCAAAGCGTTCATTAGAAAATCGCGTTCAAGAAATTACAGCCATTACCACCGGATTAAAAGCACTTGCAAAAGAACTCAATATTCCCATCATTGCTCTGTCACAACTTTCGCGTCAAGTTGAAAACCGAACCGATAAACGTCCACAACTCTCCGACTTACGTGAATCTGGTTCAATCGAGCAAGATGCCGACATTGTTCTGTTCGTTTATCGTGAAGAATATTATCTCAAAAATGAAGAACCCAAAGAAAGCACTGCTGAGTATAACAAATGGCAAGAGGCAATGGAGCAAGCCAAGGGTAAAGCCGAGGTTATTATAGCAAAACAACGCCATGGTCCGACAGGAATCGTTCCCCTTGCCTTTCAACCCGACTTTACATGCTTTAGTGATTTGGAAAAATAGGAGCAGAAAAATGCGTTAAAGAGAGCTTTAAATGATCTTTGAAAGGTCTTTGAAGACCCTTTGAGAACCCCTTAAAAACTCTTTGAAAAAAAATAAATTGGTACAAAACCTAGTGGCAAATTATACAAAACCTGCTGGCAAGCTACATATACAAAACCTGCTGGCAAGCTACAACCGATGACAAGCTACACTGGCTGGGGAACTTGGATTCGAACCAAGATTGACGGAGTCAGAGTCCGCTGTTCTACCATTAAACTATTCCCCAATAAGGCAATTTTACCATTTCTAGCAGATTCTATAGTGTAGGCAAGTGCAAAAAATCTTTAGATTATCGATAATAAAGAGCGATAGGGATATCATTATAATCCCCGTAGTGGCGGTCTCAATATTTTAGCATATAGCAATAAGCGAATAAAAACATGTAAATAGAGCACACCGCGAATGGAGGCATCACAAACTCTTGTTGAAATATTCTCTAATAGGTATATGCTTGTCAGGCAACAGCTACTAAATCATGGAGAATTTATGAGTAATATTCCTACTTATCCTGTTACCCCAAACCTACAGTTGGTATACGTTTCAAACATAGAGTACTCTACGGCTTTTTACAAATTCATCTTCAAGAAAGAACCTGTGTTTACCTCGCCACGCTATGTTGCATTTGCTTCTTCGGGGGACGCTCTCTTTGCTCTCTGGTCTGGGGGCGATACGCCTGAGGAAAATGCACCTCGTTTTTCAGAAATCGGCATTATGTTGCCTACTGGAGAGGACGTAGATAAGCTCTATGCGGAATGGAAAGAGCAAACCACTGTTGAGATAAATGTTTTGAAGGAACCGTATACTGATGTATTTGGACGTACCTTTCTAATCAAAGATCCGGACGGACACATTATTCGTGTTTGTCCACTGGATTAAAAAGCCTGAGATCCGATCTTTAATCGTCTGAATTATAATATCTGAATTATAATAATTGTCTGTTTCCAAAACCTATAAGCTATGCACGCTAAGAGGCTTACTTACGACGCGTGGGCTTATTCGTTCGGTGCTGTTCCATTATTCAGCCCCACAACCTGTCTGTTTCCACAGGCGGTCTAATTGGTTTGGGGCATCAGTCGGCGTTATTACATGGCTAGTGATCCGTACTTGTAAAATCATAGAAGCTATCCCTCATCGCACTTATATTGAGCCTTTTATTGGAATGGGAGGAATATTCTTTACAAGGAAATTGATATCTTTATGAAGTTAAAAAGGCATTGTACATAAAAACTAATAAAATCAATATATTAAGTACAATTATTTTATATGAATCCACTTAAGAAGCCCTACTTTTATGCATGTTTGAATTGATCATTTTTTATATAAAATTGCCATGGATGAATAGACCATAAAAAGCAAATCATGATGCAAATACTATAACGCATGGGTGCATTCAAATGAAATGAAAAGCGGTTATCATTCATAACGTATCATAAATTTTATGATACGTTTTTATCACAGCACAAATCACATTGTTTTAAATTTCAGTTGTTTGGAATTATCGATAACATAAATTGCATACGTTTAAGAATGGGATGTGTTTTGCTCTTTATTTGAGTGCAACCTTAAAAGGAATAATCGTTTGAAACGATCATAAGCTTATAGATTGAGTTCATAAAGATTGCACAAAAGGATTTAAAGATAAGATCGTTTTTTAAAACGCTTACTAAAAAGTTAGTAAATGATAGGCAGGCATTATATAGATACTATCATCACAATATAGAATGAAATCACAATGTTATGTCTTATGAAATTGAAAGTCTTTCCATGATATAACGCAAGAAAGTGAGAAAAAAACGTTTTAAAAGTTACAGTTTAAAAATACGAAACCAAATGAGCTCTCTCAAAATTTGGGGGGCACCTATTGAAAAAAAGATGAGGCAGCAAAATTCAAAACCATTGTAACATCTAAGGTATGGGATTTTATTCAATTTTGAGTCAAAAGCTATAATGTTTAAAGATGGCTCTTCTAAAGATAACTCCTCCAAAATTGGATTGGTTAATTTTGCCAACTCAAATTTGAGCTGGTTAATTTGCAAAGAAGTTACATTTGAGTGCAAAATGAAAAGATACTTATGAAAGCCTTATTGAGAAAACATTCATTTAAGATGCATTTTCTTTTGATTGGATTGATAAAGTTACCAAGCGTTTATAGATTCTATAATGCTAATGAATGATATCAAAATCATAGCTATCATTTACGTTTCTTTTGATAAGTTTTCATATTTCTAAATAGAGCACTTGCAATATGATACGTTTTGTATATATGAATTTATTACTCCATTGTGGATGATTCATTTGAATCTTATAATCAATATCTGAAAGCCGCGTCATATCATTTGGCTCGGCTTTCTTTTTTGAATTCTCTCTTTAGATAGGTTTATAGCTATTAGATAAGGCTTTCCCATAAACAGAGCCAGATATACGTGTATTACTATGGAAAGGATTTATTTGCGAGAGGATTACCAGACAATGTTTGCTTTGCTTGCGCAAGAGAAAAATTCTTCTCTCTCAATGATGTGTCTCAGATCCGAAAAATCTTTAGCCAATTTAAGATAAAAGAGGTTGGCACATCTTATACATGTGGTTCAAAGAATCCGCACCGGCTCAAGAGCTTATCATCTCAAATTGCAATTTTTAGAGGAAGAGAAAATATGCATTAAAGGGATTTTAAATAACCCTTGAAAGTTTTTGAAGATCCTTTGAAAAAAATAAATTGATGCAAAATCTGCTTTCAAATTATACAAAACCCGATGACAAGCTACAATCATTAAATACGGGCTGGGGAACTTGGATTCGAACCAAGATTGACGAAGTCAAAGTCCGCTGTTCTACCATTAAACTATTCCCCAATAAGCCAATTTTACTATCCCTAGTAGATTCTATAGTGCATGCAAGCGCAAAAAATCTTTATGATTATCGATAATAAAGAGCGATAGGGATGTCATTAATTGTTTTGATTTGAATATCGACATCATAAATGTCTTTAAGAATTTCTGGTTGCATAATTTCTTTTGGAGTCCCACAATAGGCCGCTTTCCCATTTTTCAATGCAACAATCATATCTGAGTAAGATGAGGCAAAATTAATATCGTGCATAACAATAAGAATGGTTTTTTTCAATTCATCAGCTGTGCGGCGTAATTGCTTCATCATAGAAACCGCATGTTTCATATCCAGATTATTTAATGGTTCATCTAAAAGAAGATAATCAGTGTCTTGGCAGATAACCATGGCTATAAAAGCGCGTTGACGCTGACCGCCAGAAAGTTCATCTAAAAAACGGTCTTTTAAATCTTGTAAGCCGAGATAGCGTAGCGCACTGTCGATAAATTGTTTATCTTCATGTGTATACCAGCCTTTTGAATAAGGATAGCGTCCGAAACTTACTAAATCGTACACGGTTAAGCGAAAAGACAAAGGATTTTCTTGACGCAGAATTGAGAGTTTTTGAGCCAAAATATCGTGGGGCATTTTATCAATATCAAAGCCGTCGATATGAATTGTACCATTATGGTGTGGCAAAAGACGTCTTATCAGCATTAAAAGAGTTGACTTTCCCGAACCATTGGGCCCAATAAGAGAAATAATCCCCCCTTTTGGAAGATGAAGGCATAAATTATCGATAATCAATCGTGTTCCGTAAGCCTTGGAAAGATGATTGATCTCAATCATTTTAGTTTTCCCTTCATCAGTAACATTAAGAAAACAATTCCCCCACAAAACTCAATGATAAAACTTAAACGCCCTGCCATATGAAAAATTTGTTCTAAAATAAATTGTCCCCCCACCAGACAAATAATAGCCAATAATATTGCAATTGGAACAACAATACTGTGTTTTGCTTGAGGAGAAAGTTCATAGGAAAGGTTGGCAACTAACAGTCCAAAAAAGGTGACGGGGCCTACCAATGCGGTGGAAATGGATACGAGAATGGAAATAAAAATAAGGACAGCTGTCGCACTTTTGTGGTAATTAACGCCAAGATTGAGGGCATTTTCACGTCCCAAAGCCAAAATATCAAGAAGATGACGGGAATGCCATCCAATCAGACTCACAATGAAGACAATGATTGTGGCAAAGCTTATTAATGGTGTATTGAATTTATTAAAATTTGCAAACATAATATCCGTTAAATTCATCATTTGGTCTGGATTTAGTTGCAATTGCATAAACATCCGTAAACTGAAAAAAAATCCGCCTAAAACAACACCGATTAAAAGCGTCAAATGAAGTCCTTTTAGGCTTCCTGAAAAGAGCCAGCGAAAAAGGCTTATTGAAAAAAGAATAAGAATGAGGGCTTCAAGAACGAGCTGTCCTTCTTCATTCAAAAAGGGCAAAGAAAGAGAGCCTACAAAATACATTAGGGCAGTCTTTATTAAAATATAAAGCTGATCAAATCCCATAATTGAAGGAGTAAGAAGACGGTTATTAACGATTGTTTGAAATAAAACCGTGGAAACGCTTATTGCATAGGCAATAAGAAGCAAAGAGGAAAGTTTTGTAAGACGAAATTTCCATGTATAAACATTGATGTTCCACGTCATGTAAAGACTAATGACAGTGCATGCTATGATGATAAGTGTTGTTAGTACACATATTGTTTTTCTTCTTCTATCCAAGACGCTTTCTCCAGCGTAAAAGCAGTATCATAAAAATAAAACTACCGATTACACCCATTATGGTGCTGATGGGAATTTCAAGAGAGGGATGAATGATTCGTCCTAAAAGATCACAAATTAAGACCAATCCTGCACCGCTGATGGCCACCCAAGGAGCGGTATAGCGCATATTATCTCCCATGAAACTTGAAACAATATTTGGAATAATCAACCCAACAAAAGGAATACGGCCAATGGTACAGACAACAACAGCAGTGATTGAGGCGACAATAAAAAGACCAAAAAACATGACAACACGATAATTCAATCCAAGGTTATTGGTTAAATCTTCTCCCAAACTTGCAACCGTAAAGCGATCAGCAGTACAATAGGCCAGAATACAAAGGGGAAGGGATAGCCATAAGAGCTCATATTTTCCTTCAAGAACCATCGAAAAACTGCCAAATAAGTAAGCTTGAAGAGAAGGAAGTAACATTTCATAATCTGCAATGGCATTGGTTAAAGAGCCAATAATATAGCTTAGCATAATCCCTGTAAGGGGTACAATGAGAGCAGATTTTAGAGGAATGCGTCGCAATAAAAACATAAAAAGTAAAGTGCCTACCATGGCAAAAATTGTCGCAACGACCATTTTTCCTAAAACAGGAATATCGGGCCAAAAAATCATAATAAAAAGAATGCCAAGGGAAGCAGATTCAATGGTTCCAGTGGTTGATGGTTCGACAAAGCGATTGCGTGTTAATAGTTGCATAATCATGCCTGAAAGTGCAAGTGCTGCGCCTACTAAAAGGATTGCAATGGTACGAGGAAGACGTGTTTGCCAAAAAATAAGCCACGCATGGGGATCGGCTGCGAAAAGGTTAGAAGGTGTGACATCAGAATAACCAACAAAAATGCTGAGGATAGACAGGAAAATTAGAAGTGTTATGGTTATCCAGTAATTCTTCACGTTAAATCATTTTCTAACAAAATCTACAAAAAGCAAAGACTGCTTAATAAACAACCTCTGCTTTTAAATTTTATTTATATAGCAAGCAAGCTCTTTCGTGGGCTTATTTGCTCTTTGTAAAGGCTTCATTGATCTGCTGTGCGGTTTCAATGAGCGCCGTTAAACCACCATTTGCACGATACCAGCTCCAAGAGTCCAAATAAATAATTTGATTTTTTTTGCTTGCTGTTGTGCGGTGAACAAGCTCATTGTTGAGCAATTGTGCTGCGGATTGTCCTTCCCGTCCAATGGCTGCATCGCGATCAATCACCAACAACCAATCAGGATTGGTTTCAAGAATAAATTCAGGAGAAATGAGTTGTCCATGTTTTTGCACGGTAAGTTTATCGGTTGCAGGGGCAATTCCAAAAGCGGAGTGAAAAATATCGAAACGTGATTTTGGTCCGAAAGCACTGATTTTTCCACCAGAGGTCATGAGTATGAGCCCGGTGCCTTTTCCTTGGGTATTTTTACGGACTTCAGCAAAAGCTTCATTGATTTTTGCAATTTCCTTTTCTGCTTCTTGTGTTTTACCAAAAATTTTTCCAAGGATAGACACATTTCGTTTTATATCTTCAAGAGAATTTTCGTTTTCTACGGTTAGATCAATTGTTGGGGCTATTTTGGATAAGTCTTTATATTTTGCTTGAGTTCTGGAGGAAATAATAATCAAATCGGGTTGAAGAGTGGCAATTTTTTCATAATCTGGCTCAAAAACGGTTCCAATTCTTTCATATTTTGCATCGTCAAATTGTTGCAGATAGGAAGGTTTTTTTCCTTCAGGAAGGCCGATAACTGCTTGGATACCAAGGCGATTCATATTATCTAGCGAGGCAAGATCAAACACAACAACCTTTTGCGGAGAAGTGGGAACAGAAGTCGTTCCTGAAACATGATCAATCGTTACATTTGTCTGGGTACTGGTATTTGCAATACTCGTATGAGTCCACAAAATCGTTGCAAAACTAATTGCAACCAGTAAAACAGAAGTCATCCATTTCATATATTTTATCATCGTGATTTTATCCTTTTATCTAATATTACAAAGGTTTGCGCACTTAAAAACTTAACTTTGGTATTTTTATGCACAAAATGAAGCGTAAATAAATAACACTATGTTGTAAAGTTGACTGACATATGTTACAAATCGTTCACTTACCTCATTTTCACTTAATTCTAGTGTTTTTGCAACATTATTTAGAAAGTTTGACATATGATCAATGTATTTAAAAAGCGTACACGTTTGTACGCACTGACAACAAGTGCTTTCTTCTTTTTACAAGGTGTAGATGTTTCTATGGGGAGTAGTTGGTTTTCACTGCCTTCAATTTCATTGCCAAATCTAAGTGGATTATCATCTCTGGTGCCATCTTTTAGAAATTCATCAAAATCTCCTGCACCTAAAGTAGTTGAATTACCTGCACCTCCTTCGCCACAAGTCGCTAGCCAAGGGGATGGTGCTGGCGCTGGTGTCCCTGGTGCTGTCCCTGGTGCTGTCCCTGGTGCTGTCCCTGGTGCTGTCCCTGGTGCTGTCCCTGGTGCTGTCCCTGGTGCTGTCC
>NZ_JBHIOI010000020.1:8962-9098 GCF_042195415.1 Bartonella sp. CE47NXGY
CTGGTGGTGGCGCTGGTGCTGTCCCTGGTGGTGGCGCTGGTGGACTTGGTGGCGCTGGTGTTCCTGGCGGTGTCCCTGGTGGCGTTGGCGTTGGCGGTGTCCCTGGTGGTGTTGGCGTTGGCGGTGTCCCTGGTGG
>NZ_JBHIOI010000020.1:9198-25644 GCF_042195415.1 Bartonella sp. CE47NXGY
GTTGGCGTTGGCGGTGTCCCTGGTGGCGTTGGCGTTGGCGGTGTTCCTGGTGGCGTTGGTGGTGTCTCCGGTACTAATACTCCTGCTTCTGGTGCAAATTCATGTTCTGATGGGAGTTTTAAGACCCTTAACTCTGTGATCTGTTCTGATGGGGGGACTCATACACTAAAGAGAAGTACTATTGGTGTGTTGAAATTTGGCGATAATGCTATGCATGCAACAGGACAGGTTACTCAGAAAGACGTGTATACCGCAGGTGATAAAGAAGTCTTGTATTTAGTTCGAGGGACAACTGTTGAGTTAGAGAAAGTGTCTATTAGGGGGAAGGCTTTTCCAGAAGGTAGTGTTATTTTGAGTTCTAATGAAAATGATGATGCTAAAAATTTCAATGGTTATCTTAATGCAAAAATGGGGGCGGGGGTATTAGCAACGCTTAATTCAAAAGTTAAGCTAGAAAATTCAAGTATTAAGGAATTTATAGTCGGGGTTGATGCACAAAACGAAGGAAGGATTCATATGAAAGGTGGGGGGATCTATTATAGTCAGATAGGAGCTTCTACTGATTTTGCGTCATTTGTTTTTCTAGATGGAGTGAATTTTTATGCAGTTGGGGTTGGGTTGAACAGTTCTGGTAGATCTGGAATTATGATGCAATCTGGATCGATTAATCTTGATAAAGGGGCGGTGGGAGTTGTAGCAGGGTATAAAGGGGTTGTAAAATTAGATGAGGTTAAGATTAATATTAAAAAGGGGATAAGCGGGCGAAATAGTGTTGATTCTGTTGATTCTACAGAATCTCCAAATCTTATTTTCTTGTCAGATGGGGGGTCTATTTCTTTTAATAAAGGAAAAGTTGAGAGTTCTGATGCAGTTGTTTTGTGGGTTACTCGTGGTATTGACGAGTTTTTAGTCGGTGCAATGGATGATCGTGCTTTCGGAGCTGGTGTTTTGGCGAGTCGTTTTGTTATTGATGCTAATGGTGATCGTAATGATAATGGTGATTCTATTTATACAAAAGATGATATGCTTGAAATGAATGCACTCTATGATGTTTATCACGTTATGGATGATGCTTCTGAAGATGTTCTCTCTACTCTAAGATGGACTGTAGGTAATAGCAATGCTTTGCAATATATGCAAAGTATTACGGGTGATAGGGAGAATAAAAATTATTTTAAGATTAAAGCTGATATTAAAGAATCAACTATTCAAATAACCGGGAAAGATTCTTATGGCATATATTTTAATACGGTATCTTCAGAAGATGAAAAAGAATCAGGTGAAGAAGTAACCGTAAGAAGTTACGACGATAATGAGAGCATGCCGATGGTTCTTTTAAAAAAAGCTACTCTTAGAATTCCAGACGGTGTAGCTATTTATGGTGGTGATTTAAATGGTGCTGTTATTTTAGGAGAGGGTAGTGTTCTTTCGGGTGATCTATTTTTAAAAGCTGAAGCTCATTCTAATCTGTTAGTGCATGCTCATAAATCTTCAATTATAGGTGAAGCTCGTGTTGATGAGAATGCAAATGCTGCACTTTATTTGTCTCATTCAGGATTGTATTTAACAAAAAGTATTCATCATAAACAATCGGAGAGAAATACAAATCATATAGATTCAAAGCTTTCGTTTGTAGATCTTTCAGATAGTAATATTGTATTTTTGCCTCCAAGAAGTGAAGATGAAGGTTATCAAACACTGCAAATTGGAAATAGACGAGATGAAAACACTCTAGGTAGGGGTTTCCGTGCTCAGGGAGATGCTAGGCTTTATGTTAATGTGAATTTTGTTTCTGATAATTTAGATAATGTTAAGCTTGTGTCTGATAAGCTTTTGATTCATGGTGATGTTTCTGGAACAACGAAGGTGTATGTAAATGATACTTCTGTCATCACCACTTTAAATAGCCAATTAGAAAATGGAGCGAAAGTTCAGCGTCAAGGTGTACAAAATCAAGATCGACGGGAGGAAAATAGAAAAAAACCTGCCTCTCTTCAAATTATTCAAGTTTATGGAGAAGCAGAAGAAGATTCTTTTAAACTTGCTAATGAATATGTTACATTGCAGGGATCACCTTATCAATATGTTCTTAGGGCTTCTGGTCCAATGCAATATAGTGCTTCTGGTCCAATAAGATATTCCAGTAGACCAAGAAAACCTGAAAATAGACCTGAGGTAGTGTGGACTTTCAGCTTAGAAAGTAAATTAGAAAATGGTGAGAGGCGGCAAAGTATAGCTCATGGACCTCGTAATCGTATTAGTCCTAAGACACCTTTTGTGCGACCTGTTGTTTTTGATGTTTCGTCATCTGAAGATGCAGGCACTTTGTCTGGGGTAAATAGTTCTTCAGGATTAGATTCTTCATTAGTACCTGATCAAGTTACTGCTTCTGTTTTGCCAGGGAATCCTGAAACACTTGGAAGATCTGATGTAGAAGAGGCTGATGTATCTGTTGGAAATCCTGTTACAACTTCTGAATCAGAAGGACATACTCCATCTGCTTCACTAAGAGTTTTGACAACTGAGGAGACTGTTGATGGAAGTGAAGATACTTCTCTTATTGCTTCTCCTAATGGAACAGATAGTCAGAATGAAGTAGAAAATGCTACAGTGACCCACAGTGATACTGATACAGTTGATGTGAATAGTGATATTACAGAGGTTGGATTAATTCCGTCTCAGGCTGTTATATCTTCTGCTCCTCAATCTTTTACGCCGGAGAGTTCTGGACTTGGAAGGTCTGACACAGGCGATTCTGATGTGGAGTTAGGTCTTTTGGCTGGAATTTCGTCAGTCGCTGGAACTGAAGAAGGTACTTCATCTTCTACGTTAGATGTTCTTCCTGCTGAGCCTTCTGCTCCTCAGTCTTCTTTGTTAGGAAGTTCAGAGACTATAGAACCTACTACTTCTGGAAAAACTGGAAAGCCTAAGGCTTCTTCTTCCTTAGTTAATTCTACTGCGTCTAAGCAAGAGAAGCCTGCATCTAAGGAGATGGGAGATAAACCTGTAGGGCGTGTTCTACTTTCTACTGGCGGAGCCAATACACTTAGATCTGAATCGCAAAACCCTGGGGTTGTATATACTGTTACATCAACCAATGGTATAAAGCAGGAAGGTGGTTCTTCTCAATGTAGTGGAGATATGGGGAAAAATGGTGCGGAGAGATTGCAAGTTGCTTATTCTTGTGCCGATGGAAAATTACACACGATAACAGGACAAACACTGAAGGCGCGTGGTGATACTCAGCATTCTATGCATGCAAAGAGTAATACAGTTGTTAAGTTAGAAACTGCCACTATTGTTGGAGCAGAATCTGATAAAGGAAGTAATTTTGGTGTTACGCCATCAAAGTTTGTGAGTGCTGTGCTTGCAGAAGAAAAAGCAGAGATTGTTTTGGATAAAAACTCAACAATTCAATCTTCTGTAATTGGGCTTGAAGCTAAAAGTGGCGGAAAAGTTAAGATGATTGGTGGAACAGTAGATGCGCTTTATGTGGGTGCTTTGGCAGGTTCTGGATCGTCTGTTAACTTAAAGGATACAAAAATTAACGTGACGGGGAATTTTGCTGCAGCTGGTCTGGTGAGTCAGGCTGGTGAGGTAACCATGGACTCTGGAAAGATTGCTATTGAAAGAGGAGTGGCAGTAAGGTCGGAATCTGGAGGCAGCGTTAAGTTAGACAAAGTTAGCATTACTGCGAAAAAAGCGCAGAATAAGTTAGATTCAGCAGAGAATTTAGAGCGTGCAGCTTTTCTGGTGAGTGATAATGCTTCTGTTGATTTTAAGAACGGAAATGTTGTTACTGATGCCCATGCTGTGTGGGTTATGAAGAGTGGTGATGCTGTTGAGACGGGTTCTTCTAGGAGAAGGAGATCCTCTGACGTTCGTCCTACTATGAATCACGTAAATATCGAGTCTTCTGCTGTTAAAGTGGAAGGTGACGGAGTCTACGGTATATATTTTGATGGGGGAACACAGAAGGAAACGAGTCAACAAAATCGAAGTCAGGATTTAACAACTGAGAAAACAAATGTTGTTAAGCGGAGTACTGTGTCCAAACAGGAAAAAACGCCTATAGGCATAACAGGGACAGTTTCGTTGAAAAAAACTGATTTTGAAGTTGCAAATGGTATAGCTATCTATGGTAATAATTCTGGTGGTCGTGTTTTATTAGAAAATAAAACAACTCTTGCTGGTGACTTGTTATTAAAAGCCGAGAATGATTCGAACATGTTGGTTTCAGTTGATAGTTCTATTGTTACAGGCGGTGTTCGCGTTGATAAAAATTCTTATGCAAAATTAGACTTGGTTAATAATTCACAGTGGATTCTAAAAAGAAGTGCACAGAGGAATTTGGGGACTCTAGATTCAGGATGTGTGGATTCATGCATTTCTTCTGTAAGTCTTGTAAATAGTGCTATTGATTTTGCACCTTCGGAATCTGAAGGAAAATATCAGACTCTCCATATTGGAAATGGGAAAGGAACTGTTTATGCGGCACAGGGTAATGCTGTAATTCATCTCAATGCACGTTTAAATCCTCGTGATCCGAGTGATCAGCAAGTCACTGATCGGCTTGTCATTCATGGTGATGTTTCTGGAAAAACAAAAATACATGTACGAGGTGATGCGGGCAATGTAGGAGATGGTAAAGCGAATGCCAAGATTGCTCATACTGTTTCAATTATTCAGGTCTATGGTCAAGCGAAGAAAGACTCTTTCCAACTCGATGGCAATTATGTTGCACTGAGAAACTCACCTTACAAATACACCCTTCGTGCTTATGCTCCAGAAGCGACTTCGAAACAGGAGGATGTTCAGCAGAAATTTGTTAAGGATGGTGGAGAATTTTGGAATTTCCGTTTAGAAAATCAGTATGTTAAGTCTGTTGGATCTGCTGCCCTTCCTGAACAATTTGTAAGGTCTGTTGTTCCACAGGTTCCAACTTATCTCAGCTTGCCTAATAGTGTATTCCACGCTGGTTTGATGGATATTAGCAATCAAAATAAGCAATTGGAGACGTTGCGGATGACTTCTACAGGAATGGTAGAGGTTCGTGAAAATCCCGCTTTATACTTGCGCGGCTATGGTGGAAGTTATCATTATGCTTCAGATCTGTCCGCACTTGAATATGGTTATGACGGCGATCTTAGTTATAATGGTGTAGAGGCGGGTGTTCTGCTGCAAACTATTGAAAATACCGACAGTGCTATATCCTTTGGCATTATGGGAACTTATGGAAAACTTTCTTTGCAGCCTGTGAATGTTGAGTACAGTCAGAAGAGTGCATTTGATAAATGGACTGCTACGGTATATGGTAGCATGCAGCATAATGTTGGCTTCTATGTCGACGGTCTTTTATCCTATGGTCTGTTCAAAGGTGATGTTCTCACCCTTGCACGGGGTAAAACAGCAACATTAAAAGGTAATCCTTTGAGTGTTTCTTTAGCTGGTGGTCAGACAATTATGACAGGATATAAGGGCTTTGTCTTTGATCCGCAGGTTCAGGTTGTGTATCAACATCTCCAGTTTAATAAAGCCCGTGATATCGACAATTTTGATATTGAAATGGGTAACCTTAATCAGTGGGTAGCACGTGTTGGTGGACGCTTAACCAAGATTCCTACAGGTTCTGAAGGCGTGAATGCTATTGCTTTCTATGGTAAGCTTTATCTTGCTCATGGTTTTGAAGGAAAACAGTTTGTGCATTTCAATGATGCTTTCAAGTTAGGAGCTTTTGGTTCTTCTCTAGAGGCTGGATTAGGTTTTAATGCCAAACTGTTGCCACAGTTCTCTCTGCATGCTGATATTCTCTATCAACACAAGCTTAATAAGGCTGGTTTTTCGGGAACGAGTTTTTCCGGAGGAGTACGTTATCAGTTTTAATATAAGGTACACTATGTACCTTTTTAGAAAAGGCAGCACATTGTGTTGCCTTTTTTCTTTATAACAACTTGTGTTGTTCTTAAGAAATCTCGTCTTCTTTATTAAGCAAAAAAGACATAGTTTGTTTTATGCATGAGAGCACTTTTCTTCGCTAAAGCGAATTTTCTTAAAATTTATGCTGCTACTGATGCGATAGAGTGCTTCGCTTTTATCGGCTTTTTAAGCGTTCAGCAGACCGGTATGCGTTACGTTATCCTTTTTGGTACTGTATTGATATTATCTAATATAATATTTGATGTTTTCTAAAGCTCGTTTTTGAGAGTTTGTTTTCTACTGATTTAAGTCATTGTTTCATTCATCTCCTTGTGGATTAATTTTTAAAGTTCACAAGGTTTGATTGTGTTTTTAATTAATTGCACGCACTGGTTTTATTTTTTCTTTACACGAAATACAGAATGCATTATACACTTATAAAGTGTGTTTTTGCAATTGTTCTCTTATAGGTGGTTTTGGCGTAGAGCTTTTGCCAAATTTATTGGGATAATTCATTGCACAGTTCAGATGAGCATGAGGCATGTTCTTTTGTTACACTTTTCGTATTTTTGAGGTGTGCAATGGGGTGTTTTGTAAGTGCTTTTGTTTTTAATGAGAGGGGAAGGAAAGTTTCGAGGGAACTATGATTAAAGTTTTTAGAAATCATGTATGTTTATGTGCTTGTACAACAGCTATCCTCTCTTTGCTTCAAAATGGAAGAGAAGTGTATGCGGCTGCAGAGGGGAAGGATAGTAAACCTTATGTTATAAAGGTTATTCCAGTTGTCTCTGCTAATTCTTCTCCTCAGCTTAGCGGGAGTAATAAGCATAAGCTTCCTCTTAGTGGAGAAAGTGGTGATAATTATTATCCTCCTAATATGATTAATGTTGGCAATAACGATGATGGTATTCGTGGGGGAAATGATTATCGTAAGCTGAGTGGATTAGTTGGGGAGAATGGGCGTAAGGAAAATGTAGATAATACGGTTAAAAATGAGCACTCTGATGGAAGAGGAGTGAATCTTGGGTTTTATTACTATAATCGGTTGTATTATATATGCGATAATTGCGGGGAGTCTAAAATTGATAATAAATCTTATAAGATTACGAATGAGAACGCTTCCTTCTATCCTGATGATCCTACTGCTATAACGGTGAAAGGAATAGGTACAGAAGTTCGCGGGGAGGATGTAACGGTTAGTAGTCAAGTTGCTGATAAAACTTTTCTAGTGGGGGTGCATGTATTAGAGAACGGTAAGATTGTTTTGGAAGATCCGATTATCAAAAATACAGTTATAGCCCTTCGTGCGAGTGATGGAGTGATTGAGGTAAAAAATGGAAAAATTAAGGAAAGTCATGAGGGTGTTGATGCAACAGAGAATTCGTTTGTTCTTTTAGAGGATACAGAAATTAAGACAGCTAATGGGAATGCAAGTCTTTTAAGTTATGATCATTCAGAAATTTGGATGTCAGGTGGATCAGTTGATTTTATGAACAGCCATGGGATTTCTTCGATGTTAGGTGGAAAAGTAAATCTCGAGAATGTTAAAATTACTGGGAAGGGTGATAAAGGTAAGGATCGTGCGGTTGTGCATATGGATTTAGGGGGGGCTGTTAATTTAGAGGGTAATATTGTTAGTACTGGTGGGGGTATCCATGGCATATTATTAGAAAATATAGTCAATTCTATTCCTCTTCAGGAAGTTAAAGATTTATCAAATGAGGATTCTGATTCAAAAATTCCTGTGACTGAAGTTAATATGAAATCCTCTTCTGTTACCGTAAATGGTAAGGGATCTTATGGTATCTATTTTCGGGGAGAGAAGCCATGGAGTGAAGGTGGGGATAAAAAAGAAGAAATTTCATCAGAGGAAGAAAAAGCTCCACCACGATTAGAAGTTGTTAATTTGGATAAAACAGAGTTTTCTGTTTTAGACGATGCGGCTCTTTATGGTAAAAACATGATTTCTGGTGCGGTGGGGTTGGTACACAGCACTCTTCGTTCAGGGAATTTTTTATTAAAAGCTGAGGAAGGTGCTTCTATAACAGTTTTGGCGGATGCTTCTACTCTTGAGGGTCGCACACACGTTGATAAAGACTCTAATGCTGAGCTTTATTTGGGAGGCCGTTCTAAATGGATTTTACAACAACCGTTGCAAAAAGATCAACACGAGGCTGCACATGATTCTTCTATTTCACTCGTGAGTCTTATGGATGAGAGTTCTATTAATTTTAAAAGACACGAATCTTCTTCTGTTGATGATTATCAAACCCTTCGTATTGGAAAGGGAAAGGGTGAAGTTTATAGAGTACGGGATGGTGCCTCTATTTCTCTTAATACATATCTGAATAGTGGTGGTGCTCTTAATCATCAAAAGACGGATCGTGTTTTAATTCATGGTGATGTTTCGGGAAAAACAAAGCTCCAAGTGCATGGAGTTGCAGGAAGTCCAGGAGGATATACGGGAAAGGGGGGGAATGCTGAAGGTATTTCAGTCATTCAGGTTTCTGGACAAGCAAAGCAAGATTCTTTTCAGTTGGAAGGTGGTTATGTAGCCTTAAACGAATTACCTTATCAGTATAAGCTTTATAGTTATGGTCCAGAATCTGAGTTTGGAAAAGCAAGTATGGATCAGAGATTAGTTGAAGGTAACGGGGAATTTTGGGATTTTCGCCTTGAAAGTAGGTCTATAGATTCTGATGTTCAACCTAAACCAGATCCTTCTCCTAAGCCAATTCCGGGACCAGAACCTTCTCCAGAACCAGCTCCGGAGCCTCATCCTCGTCCTAAGCCGGGCGTTAAGGCTGTTGTTCCGCAGGTTCCGACTTATCTCCTTTTGCCTAATGCCTTACGTCATATTGGTTTGATGAATGTTAACAATCAAAATAAGCGGTTAGAAGCTTTGCGAATTACTTCTGGGGGCTTATTAGAAAGTCGTGAAAATCCTCTCTTTTTTGTGAGCGGTTATGGCGGCAATCATCGTTATACTTCAAATCTTTCCACGCTTGAATATGGTTATGGCGGCGAGTTTGATTATAATGCACTAGAGGCAGGTGTTTTGCTGAAAGCAATCGAAAATATGTATGGTTCCACTTCTTTTGGAGTTATCGGGGCTTACGAGAGATTTTCTTTGCAACCTTTGAATGTTGAGCAGAGTCAAAAAAGTACATTTGATAAATGGTCAGTTACGGCATATGGTGGTATGCAGCATGATGCAGGTTTTTACGTTGATGGTCTTGTGTCTTACGGCTTGTTTAAAGGTGATGTTCTAACAACTGCACGTGGCAAGACGGCAACATTAAAGGGTTTCCCTTTAAGTGCTTCATTGACTGCTGGTAAAACGTTTATGGTGGGGGAAGACGGTTTTGTTTTTGATCCGCAAGTTCAGGTTGTTTATCAATATCTTCAATTTAATAAGGTGCGTGATGTGGATGGCTTTGATATTGATTTAGGAAAGCTTCATCAGTGGGTAGGGCGTGTTGGAGGGCGTTTAACAAAGAGGCTGGTTGCTACTGATGAGGCTCAGGTTGTTTCTTTCTATGGCAAGCTTCATCTTGCTCATGGTTTTGAAGGAAAACAATTTGTGCATTTTAAAGATGCTTTCCAGCTAGGTGCTTTTGGTTCTTCATTAGAAACAGGATTAGGTTTTAATGCCCAATTGTCTCAAAAATTTGCGCTTTACGGCGATTTGGTTTATCAGCACAAACTAACGAAGGCTGGTTTTTCTGGAACGAGTTTTTCAGGTGGATTGCGTTATCATTTCTAGTGTTGTTCCTGTTTTTGATTAATCTTTCAAAAAGCCACAAGTTGTACTTGTGGCTTTTCTCATTATCTATTCATCTTGTGTTATAGCATTTTTACGAGAGTATGACTTTGCATATCTTTAATATGCTTTTAGGTTGGACTTCTTTCATTTTTTTGAAAAGTCTGAAGAGTTTGTACGTTATTGTTTCAAAACGCGTATTTCAGAGTGATTATTATATTATTTATAATATTTTGATTTATAAAGATATTTTTAATTTAGGGTGCTGAAATATTTTCAAGGATTTTATGATGAATCCATAAAAAGCATTCCTTTGTCTATTATATGTAAAATTGGCAGGTGGATAATCATTTAAGAAAGGAGTCAATATAATTTGGGGAATTATATTAAGAGGAGAGGATTTACAATATTAGAAATTAGCAAAGACAAAGATGCTACTCAGGCACAATGAGGGCTGTATCCGATGAACTTGATATTATATCCGCTGTCGTTGTGAAATGGGGATGGAAAAAATGAGAGATATCTGAGAAAATTGGTGAATGAGAAACATAATGACGTATTGTTTTTTGAAAGTGTGTTTTCTTTAAATGCATAAATAAAAAGATGAAGTCATGTGTCATCTTCACTTTTTAAAATATGGCTCTGAATGTTTTTGAATATTGTAAAGTTGAATTAAAAGGAAAAGGTAAAATCGGAACTGATTTTTACACGTTCCTACTTTTTATTAGACTGTCTTACCATGAAGATTGCCTAAAAGGCATATGTGAACTCTTGTTTCTCAATTTTGGCATATGTTTTGTCTGCTTACAGAGTGTACACTGTTTCAATATAATATTATCGTAAGGATGTTGATTATATCCGTTTTGGCGGTGATTAGACGGCAGTTAAAGTAGGTGTTCTTAATGCATGTCAACTGACTAAGGGTGTTTTTGACTAACAACGTTAAAGGTGATTTTTCTGTCGTTCTTCAGTTATATTTTTGCAAATTCTTTGTAAAAGCGACAGATTTAGATTGTATTTTCGAGTAATTTTTTTATTCCATATTTACATAAAACACAAAAAATATTAATAAACTCACGATATTAAAACCTAAACGTATTAAATATTTTTCTTTTGGTTAAGTTTTTTGATACGTTATGTATAGATCTTAGTAAGAAGAGGGGGGATTATGGTGGAATTATGGTCAATCTATTTAAAAATCGCTTCTCCTTATGTACTTTTACAACGGCACTTCTTTTTTTGACACACAATGTTGGTGTTTTTGCACGCAATGCTGAATCTCAGGTTATCTCTGGAAAAAAGCAGTCTTCATGTGATCAGAATGCAGCATTTTATCAGTGTTCTGATGGTGGAGCGCACGAAATTAATAATAAAGTTTATTCGTTAATGGATAAAAATGTTAATGGTGTTCATGGAGCCATGGAGGCGTCTAAGGAAGGTACAATTATTCGTGGCAAGAATATAACTGTTAAGGGTATTTTGGATGAAAAGAATAACTCGGAAAACAATTTTTGGAAATATGGAGTAAAGGTATCAGAAGAAGCGGGCGTCTTTCTGAGCGATTCCACGTTGAGTGGGGTTTTAGTGGGGGTGGAAGCTCAAGGTGGATTCATCGTAATGTCTGGTGGATCAATTGATGCAATAAAAGTGGGGGCTTTTGCTGGAGGAAAATCTCAAAGTGGTGTTGATTTAACGAATACGCAAATTAGCCTAGGGAGAGTTGGGGTTAAAGCAGAAGAAAAAGGATATCTTATTTTAGAGGGTGTCTCTATTACCGGCAAGGGGAGTACCGGCAAGGATGATCAAGGGCTGGATGCAGGTCGTCAGGCAGCTTTTCATATATCTGAAGATGGTTATGTTCAGTTTATGAAAGGTTCTGTTGATGTTACTGATGCTCATGGGCTTTTATTGCAGGGAGATAAAGCTCCTCAGATTAATATTGGAGATTCCAATATTACAGTGAAAGGTAATGCATTTTATGGTATACACTTTGAAGGTGTGGCAGCATCAGAAGGTTCGTCAGAGGGAAAATCATTGCGCGTTGATTTGAAAAAGACGCGTTTTGTCGTTCCAGATAGTATAGCTGTTTATAGCAGTCAATCTGGAAAATCTAAAATATTTTTAAAGGAAACAAAGCTTTTTGGGGATTTGTTGCTGAAGGCTGATCGTAACTCTTCTATAGAGGTTGTTGCTGATGCTTCTGCACTTGTCGGTCAAACTCAGGTTGATAACAGTTCTAAAGTCGACCTTATCTTGGGAAATAATTCACAGTGGGCTTTATTGCAACCAAGACAGAAAAAATTACAAGATCCTAATTATAGAGGTGTTTCGTTTATTTCATCGGTACACCTTTCTAATAGTTCCATTACTTTTGAAAAACCAAAGTCCAGTACTAATCATGCATATCAAACGCTTTATATTGGAAAAGGAACAGGTATTGTTTATCAGGCTTTTGGTGATGCTTGGATTCATTTGAATGCACGTTTAAATCCTAGTGATACAAGTGATCATCAAGTAACGGATCGGCTTCTCATTCATGGTGACGTTAAGGGAAGAACTATAGTCCATATACAAGGGGTTGCGGGAGGTTTAGAAGAAAAAAACGAAAAAGCGCATAGTGTTTCAATTATTCAAGTTTATGGAGATGCATCGTATGACTCTTTTCAACTGAATGGGCAGTATGTTGCATTAAATGGCGCGCCTTATAAATATGTTCTTCGTTCTTATGGCCCAAGTGTTACTAGAGGGGAGGAGCATGTTAAACAGAGATTTGCTTTGAACGGAGGAGCATTTTGGAATTTTCGTTTAGAAAATGAATATGTTCAAACTGCTGATTATAGAGAAACTCCTATGGTTTCTCAACGTACACCTCCTGCACGTGCTTCTGTTGAGGATATTATTCCCGAATCTTCTGGTGATGTTGTTCCAGCGTCTTCTACAGATAGTCTTTCTGAAATTGAAAATGTTTCTCCGTCTCAACGAGGTGTAAGATCTGTTGTTCCTCAGGTGCCAACTTATCTACTTTTGCCGAATAGTTTGTTCCACGCTGGTTTGATAGATATCAGCAATCAAAACAAGCAGTTGGAGATAGTACGGACTAATCTTAGTGGAATGTTGCAAATTCATGAAAATTCTGCTTCATTTTTGCGTGGCTATGGTGGAAGTTATCGTTATGCCTCAGATTTATCTGCGCTTGAATATGGTTATGGGGGAGATCTAGGGTACTATGCACTAGAGACAGGTGTTTTGCTACAAACTGTTGAAAATGTTGACAGTGTTATATCCTTTGGGGTGATGGGGTTTTATGGAAAGCTTTCTCTACAACCTCGAGATGTTGCACAAAGCCAAAAAAGTACATTTGATAAATGGACTGCTACAGTTTATGGAAGTATGCAGCATGATGTAGGATTCTATGTTGATGGTTTGTTATCTTATGGTCTGTTTAAGGGAGATGTTCTGACAACTGCGCGGGGTAAAACGGCAACATTGAAGGGTAACCCTTTAAGTGTTTCCTTGATGAGTGGTCAGAAAATTGCCACAGGATATGAAGGTGTTGTTTTTGATCCACAGGTTCAGGTTGTTTATCAGCATCTTCAATTTAATGAGGCCCGCGATATTGATAATTTTAATATTGAGATGGATAAACTTGATCAATTGATGGTGCGTATGGGTGGTCGCTTGATAAAGACTCTTACTGCGTCTGAAAAAGATCGTGATGTTTCTTTTTATGGAAAGATTCATTTTGCCCATGATTTTGGAAAAGAAAGGTCTGTGCGCTTTAAAGATTCTTTCCAGTTAGGGGCTTTTGGTTCTTCTCTAGAGGCTGGATTAGGTCTTAATGCTCGCTTGTCTCAAAAATTTGCGCTTCATGGTGATTTGGTTTATCAGCATAAGTTGAGTAAAGGTGGTTTTTCTGGAATCAGTTTTTCTGGTGGATTGCGCTATCGTTTTTAGGATGATCATCTTGAGGTAAGTTGTTTAAAAAACCACAAGCATAGCTTGTGGTTTTTTATTATTTGTTTGCAACTTTTTAAATAAGTTTTTTAAAAAAATGTTTTTTTTGCATGAGCAAGTTTGTTTCTTTTTAGAAACGAGATAAGGCTTTCTGGTTTGCAGTTTTTGCTTCTTATGCTGTTTTTCTTCCTTTAGTGTATTTTTATTAAATTCTCTTGAAAGCACTGCTTTGGGGTGGAATTTTTATTTCTATCTATATTTTTACGCGTTTTTATAAATAATACAATTTTAAATTGTGATATTTTGGGATTTTGGCTTTACATAAAACATAGGGTGGATATATAAAACACAAAACGTATTTTAAATTATCACGCGCAACCAAAGTTATTAAACAGAACGCGTGTTTTTTGTTTTTAGAGAAGGGGAAGAAAGTTTGTAGAAAATTATGTTTAAAAATCATCTCTCTTTATATCATTTTACAACGGTTATTTTTTTCTTTGTATACAATACTGATGCAGGTGAGATTTCTTCTGAGAAGAAGCCATATTCATGTAACGAAAGTGCCTCATTTTATCGCTGTAATGATGGTAAAACGCATGAAATTACCAAGAAAACTTATCAACTTACGGGTGAAAGTTCTTATGCTGCCATAGAGGCATCAGGGAAAAATACAGTCATTGAGGGAGAGGCTATAATCATTAACGGTGTTTCGAATGCACATGGACATTCAGAAACAAACGCTTGGACAACAGCTGTAAAGTCCTCAAATGGGGGAGGCGTTGCTCTATTTGATTCCATGTTAAATAACGTGTCGATAGGGGCCGATATTAATGATGAGGGAGCTTTTGAAATGCAGGATGGGGTGATTAAAGCAACCAGAATGGGGATCAGTGTTGGGGGTAAAGGGTCGTTTGTTTCTTTGACCAAGACAGAGATTAAGACATCTTCTGATGCGATAGGTCTTTTGAGTCATAATGGTGCAAAAATTTATATGAAAGGAGGAAAAATTGATTTTGCTGATGGTATTGGTGTTCAAACAGGAGGAGATGGAGAAATTAATTTAGAGGGCGTTTCTATTACTGGGAGGGGGAAACAGGGAACAAATACAGATAATCATCGTGAAGGTTCTGCTTTTAGTATGCTTCAGGGGAAAGGCTCTCTTAATTTCCAGAAGGGAAACGTTAATGTCGACAATGTTCATGGCATTGTAGTGCAGGGGAATAACCATAATGCTGCTCATATAAAATATTCCAATGTTTTTGTGAGAGGGAATGAATTTAATGGTATGCACTTTTTTTGGGAAGCTGTCTTAAATGATAAAAAAACAATTATACCTGGAAAAGGGACTGTCCATGTGACAAAGACAACTTTTATGGCTCCAGAAAGTACGGCTATTTATAGTCGCGAATTCGAAAGTTCTGTTAAACTCTCACAACATTCAAAAATTTCTGGAGATTCACTCCTGAAAGCTGTTGAGCGTTCTAATGTAAAGATTGAGGCTGATGCTTCTACCCTTGTAGGAGGCGCACATGTTGATGAAAGTTCTACAGCTAAGATAGATTTAAAAAATGGTTCAAAGTGGATTTTATCGCGACCAAAATATGACAAATTGCAAAATTCTGATGCTTCTGGTTCTAGGTTAAAAGATTATTCTTCTATTTCATCGGTTAATCTTACGGATAGTTCTCTTGTTTTTGAAGAATTAAAATCTAAAAAAACAAATGGTTATCAGACACTTCTCATTGGAAAAGGATTTGGGACTGTCTATAAAGCGCACGGTGATGTGAATCTTTATCTTAATGCATATTTGGATAAAGGCGGAACTCTGCAAGAGCAAAAAACTGACCGGCTTTTAATCAATGGTGATCTTGAAGGAAAAACAACAGTTCATGTTTATAAGATTCCTGGAAGTCCAGGGGCATTGACGGGAGATGGTGGTAATAATCAGGGGATTTCCATTATTCAGGTTTATGGAAAAGCCATGGAAGATTCTTTTCAGTTAAAGGGGGGGTATGTCACACTTGAAGCCTCCCCCTATCAGTATCATCTTAAGAGTTATGGTCCAGGCTCTGCTTTAGGGGCGGCAGATTCCAATCAAAGAGTGCTTAAAAACTCTGGAACATTTTGGGATTTCCGACTTGAAAGTCAATTTGTTGATTCCACTAAAGTTTTTCCTGTTCTTGATTTGGTTGTCCCCCCTTCTTCTGATGATATTCCTTCTTTTCCTAAAATTCATCCTAATATTACTGGAGGTGAGGATGGTTCTATTGATTCTAACTCTCAGCAAAAGTCTCAGGAGCCAAGTCTTTCTTCTCCTGTAGATTCTCCTGATAGGGATTCCCATCTTACGACCACACCTAATGTATCTGATGTTTTTGTACTTGAGATCCCCAATCCTCTTTCCTCTCTTGCACCTGTTGTTCCCGCTATTGCTGAATCTAATCCAGTTTCTCCACCTGCATCTGGTTCACCTGTTCCGCCGCATGTTTCACCCACTCCTTCTGTTGTTTCCCCAGTTGCATCTGGTTCACCTGTTCCGTCATCTGTTTCATCCACTCCTTCTGTTGTTTCCCCAGTTGCATCTGGTTCACTTGTTCCGCCGCATGTTTCACCCACTCCTTCTGTTGTTTCCCCAGTTGCATCTGGTTCTTCTGTTCCGTCATCTGTTTCATCCATTCCTTCTGTTGTTTCCCCAGTTGCATCTGGTTCACTTGTTCCGCCGCATGTTTCACCCACTCCTTCTGTTGTTTCCCCAGTTGCATCTGGTTCTTCTGTTCCGCCATCTGTTTCACCCACTCCTTTTGTTGTTACTC
>NZ_JBHIOI010000020.1:25744-28992 GCF_042195415.1 Bartonella sp. CE47NXGY
TCCTTCTGTTGTTTCCCCAGTTGCATCTGGTTCTTCTGTTCCGCCATCTGTTTCACCCACTCCTTTTGTTGTTACTCCACCTGCGTCTGGTTCTTCTGTTCCGGCATCTGTTTTTGAGCCTTCTTCTCATTTTGAGCCAAATGTGAGAGTCGTTGTTCCACAGGTTTTGACTTATATTCTTGTGCCAAATACCTTATTTTATGCTGGATTGATGGATATCAGTAATCAAAGCAAGCAGTTGCAAGCGCTGCGAACTGTTCCTGGTCGGTTGTTGAAAAATGATGAAAATCCCGCTTTGTTTTTGCGCGGTTACGGTGGACATCATCATTATACTTCAAATTTGTCTGCATTTAAATATGGTGATTATGGCGGTGAGCTTGATTATAATGCACTAGAGGCAGGTATTTTACTCAAGAAAATCGAAAGTGCATACAGTACGACATCTTTTGGGATTATGGGAAATTATGGCAAGCTTTCTTTGCAGCCTCGAAAGGTTAAACAAAGTCAAGAAAGTATATTTGATAAATGGACAATCACAGCATATGGAAGCATGCAGCATGATACGGGTCTCTATATGGATGGTCTCTTCTCTTATGGTTTGTTTAATGGAAATGTTCTCACACTTGAGCGAGGTAAAACGGCTGCATTGAGAGGGAAGCCCCTAAGTGTTTCTTTAATTGCTGGTAAAACGTTTATGATAGGCAGCCGATATTTTATTTTTGAACCACAGGTTCAGTTTGTTTATCAAAATCTCCAGTTTCATAAGACTCGTGATATTGATAATTTTAATATTGATATGCGAAGTCCAGATCATTGGGGGATGCGTATTGGTGGGTATTTAACGAAGACACTTACATTTACTAAAGATAAAGATGCACATGTTCTCTCATTCTATGGTAAGCTTCATTTCATTCGTAGTTTTGATGATAAACAATTTGTATATTTTAAAGATGCCTTCCAGCTTGGTTCCTTTGGGACTTCTTTAGAAGCTGGATTTGGTGTTTTTTCGCAATTATCTCCCAAAATTATTTTTCATAGCGATCTGATTTATCAGCATAAATTTACGAGTGACGGCTTTTCCGGAACGCATTTTTCTGGTGGATTAAGTTATCATTTTTAATTGTATTTTTCTTTAATACATCCTTTGTGAAAGACATAAGCACAAAACATGGTTTTGTTGTGTCGTTTTTCTGATTTTTGACTTTACATATAATACAAAACAAATTATATGTAACGGTACATAATAAGTAGATGAACTAGGTGTGTCTTTTCAGTTTTTTATGAATAAAATAAAGGAAGTTTAGACTAAATTATGATTAAAGTACTAAAACGCTATGTGTGTGTTCTCTTACGACCTCTATTTCTTTCTTCGTGCACAATATAGATGTGAGTGCAGAAGATTATAACCCCTCGTGTAATTCTCTTTTTAAGTCGTATTCGTGTGATACAGTTGATGCTTCTCGTACTTTTGGAAATCGTAATAAGTTATATATGAGTGGATTGGATAGGAGAGCTGCAGGTGTTATTTTTACAATACGAACTCATGACATAGTTATTAAGCCGCAAAAAAGTAAAGGGGAAAAAGGCTTTCAGGAGCTGATGGAATTTTAGAATTAAAGAGATCTGAGAAGATTACATCAGCAGTGGTTGTGTCAAAAGATAATAAAACTTCTTTTAAAAAGAGTTCTATTACAGGAAATGGCGAAAAGAAAAGTGGTAGAAATGCTACGTTATCTCAATCTGTGTTTGGTGTGAAGCAGGGTGGTTCTTTCCTTTGATGAAGGTAAGATTCAGGTTTCTGTTGTTCATGGTATAGAGGCAAGTGTCTTGCTCAATGCGATTGAGGATACACATCACACTTTGAGCTTTGGAATAATGGAGAATAATGGAAAAAAACTTTCTACAACCTCAAGATGTTAAAGAAAGCAAAAAAGTACATTTGATAAATGGTCTATTACAGTATATGGCAGCATGCAGCATGATACAGGCTTTTATATAGATGTCCTTTTTTCCTATGGTTTATTTAAAGGGGATGTTCTCACGCAAGCAAGAGGCAAGACAGCAACATTGAAGGAAACACCTTTGAGTGCTTCATTGATTGCGGGCAAGTCATTTACGACAGGGCATAAAGGGGTTATTTTTGATCCGCAGGTTTAGGTTATTTATCAAAATGTGCGGTTTGATAAGGCGTCTGATATTGATGGTTTTGATATTGAGATGGGAAAACTTGATTTATGGGTGATGCGTGTTGGTGGTCTTTAAGAAAGATGCTTGCTGCTTCTGAAGAGGCTCTTGTTGTTTCTTTCAATTGCGAGCTTCAGCTTGCCATTAGTTTTAGAGGAAAACAACGTGTGCGGTTTGGAGATGAATTCCAATAAGGGCTTTTGGCTCTTCTCTAGAAACTGGAATGGGATTGAAGGCTCAGTTGTCTTCAAACTTTGCTTTGCATGGAGATGTAACTTATCAGCATTGCCTTAGAAAAGGTGGTTTTTCAGGGATTATTTTTTCAGGCGGTTTATACTATCGTTTTTAGGTGCCTATGAAATATAGAGTAATTTTTACATAAGTTATAGAGTGTTTTATGAAGTATAAAGTGATTATTTAAGTTTTATACTTGCTATTTTTAGTGTGTTTAACTTAATGTTATGGGGAATGTTTTTTATTTTTAACTAACAGGGGGAGAAAGGCAAATTGGGAATAAAGTTATGGTTAATGTATTAAGCGGGTATAGATTTTTATTTATTACAACGGCTATTGTTTCTTTTTTGCCAATCGTGAGTGTTAATGCGAATCCTAATAATTTAGGAACTTCCTGTAATGTATCAGAGAGTTTTTTTACATATAGCGATAGTAAAAAACATACGATAAGTAATAAAAATTATACTCCTTCTGTCTCTTCTCTAGATGATTTTGTTGCTGTCTTCTCTATAGAAAAAGAGGGAACTGTTTTAAATTTATTAGAGACAAATATTATCTCGCATAGGCCAAAGCAGATGTTTTTATATAGTGCATCTGTAAAAGATGATGGCAAGCTTGTTCTAACCAATTCAAATATTAAGGATATGTCCGGTTTTCGTGTTCAGAATGGGCAAGTTGTGATGAATAGAGGGAAGATTGAAGGTAGTTTGCAAGCTGTATGTGCAGAAGGAAAAAAAACCGATATTGCTTTAGTGAGCGTAAATATTGATATTGTATCAGATAATTTGAATGCAAAAGGGATTGGATTTGTTAGTAGTTCTGATGCATTC
>NZ_JBHIOI010000020.1:29092-30903 GCF_042195415.1 Bartonella sp. CE47NXGY
TGAGCGTAAATATTGATATTGTATCAGATAATTTGAATGCAAAAGGGATTGGATTTGTTAGTAGTTCTGATGCATTCGTTAGGATATCAGGCAGTACTATTACTTTTAATGAGATTGGTGCGTTTTCAACACAATTTGGGGGAAAATATCTTATTGATACAACCAATATTCAGGGCAAAGGTAAGAAACACACGATTGTAGTTGATAATGAAACTATTGATGAATTTCCAAGAGCTTTTGACATATCACAGGGTGGTAATGTTCATTTGCGTGGTGATTCTATTCAGCTGACTGATATGCATGGCTTCTTGATTACGAATTTTGCAGGTTATGCAGATGCTGAAGGTAAATTGATTCAAGAATACGCTTCATCAAATGCGTTTAAAAATACAAGTATTAAGATAGAAAAAAACAATATTTCTGTTCAGGGTGAGGGAGTATACGGTCTGTATTTTTATGGATTAGGCCCAGATGTATGGGGTGATATGTTTAAGGTAGGGAGTGAAAAACTTTCAAAAGTAGAAAAAATTGTTTGGGGTGAAGCATCTTTGCATTTGTCACAGACAACTTTTTCAGTTCCCGATGGTATTGCCATTTATAGTACGGGAGATGATATTTATGGAGCTGAAGCTACCATTGAATTAACAGAAAGGACAAAGATCTCTGGTGATTTATTGTTAAAGGCTCAAAATAATTCTTCTCTATTGGTGAAAGCAAAGGATTCTATCCTTACAGGGGGTATTCGTGTTGAGGATGCATCAACTGTTCACTTAGAATTAACAAATGGCTCTGCATGGTATCTCACCAAAAGGAAACATACAGATTTACAGGAATCTCTTCCTGTAGATTCATTACTTTCGTCTATAAGCATTTCTGATAGCACAATTTTTTTTGATAAATTTATATCTCAAGATTATCAAACGCTATATATTGGAAAAGTATATATTGAGAAAGGAAGTAATCTAAATGACATAAATCCAATAGAGGGGATACAATATGATAAAGAAGCCTATAATGCAAAGGGAAATGTGCAGATTAAGATGAGTGCGTTTGTGAATAATGACGGCTCGTTTAATCCTCAAAAAACTGATCGTATTTTGATCTACGGGAATGTTTTGGGAAGTACACTGCTCATGATGGAGAAATTTTCCAAAACCTTAGAAGGAGAAGCTGGCAATAAAGGGAGTCAAGGTATTTCACTTGTTCAAGTTGCTGGGACAGCAGAGGAAAGTTCTTTTAAGTTAGCCAATAGTTATACTACAGTGAATGGATTTCCTTATCAATATAAACTTCGTGCCTATGGTCCAAGTTCTTCTTCTGGAAATGCAGATCCAAAGAATAGATTGGTTGTTGGAGAAGGGGATTTTTGGGATTTTCGTCTCGAAAGTGTTTACATTGGTCCTGAATTAGATTCTTCTGAAACTGCTTCTAAGCCAACATCTACAGTTTTACCTCCTCAATCTGAAGAAGAGACGGTTCCTTCTAAACGACCAACAGAGACTATTTCACCTGAACAACCCCCTTCTGTTGAGCCTCCACTTATACCATCTACACCTTCTTTGCCTGAAGGATCTGAACCGTCTGAAACATTTATCCCTACGGATTCGACGCTGACTCCTTCTGCACCAGTTCCGTCTGAGCCTCCCTCTGTACCAACAGTTCCGGAGGCTCCTTCTGCTGTGCAACCTATGCCTGCACCGTTTGTTCCAGTTGAAGATTCTACTAATGATGTTCTGCCATCTGAGCCCTCTGCTCCGGAGGACACTTCATCTCTGGATACTGTTTCTCCTCCTTCTGCCCCTGTTGAACCA
>NZ_JBHIOI010000021.1:0-27476 GCF_042195415.1 Bartonella sp. CE47NXGY
CGAGAAATATTTTGCGGTCCTTCATGGACAGAAAGATAAGATCCAACACCATGACCGGTGCCATGGGCATAATCAAAACCAGCTTTCCACAATGCAATGCGTGCAAGAGCATCAAGGTCTTGTCCACGGGTTCTTTTGGGAAAGCAAGCAGTTGAAAGAGTAATCATGCCCTTGAGAACAAGAGTGAAACAGCGTTTTTCTTCTTCTCCAATATTCCCAATTGCTACTGTACGTGTGACATCAGTCGTGCCATCACGATATTGTCCACCTGAATCAACGAGGTAAAGTTCACCGGCTTTGAGTTGTTTATTTGTTTGCGTTGTTACACGATAATGAATAATGGCACCATTTTCTCCTGTTGCGGAGATTGTATCAAAAGAAAGATCTTCAAGTTTTTCTCCCATTTCTTTTGCTGTATTTATGCGAAATTCTTCTAATTTTTGAGCAGCAGAAATTTCACTTATTGACCCTGGTATTTGTTTATCTAACCAAGAAAAAAAACGGGTTAGGGCAACACCATCGCGTAGATGCGCTTTGCGTGCGCCATTGAGTTCTGTGTCATTTTTAATGGCACGTGGTAGAGCAGCAGGATCGGTAAGTGTGATAAAAAAGCTATTTTTTTCTTCAATAACAGTTCGTAATTTTTCGCATGTTAGCTGTGGATCTAAGGCAAACACTGTCCCTTTTTGAACATACTCTTTGATCTTGGGAATAAGCTGTTCTGGTTCATATAATTTTGCATAACGTTCTAGATATTGTTTCTGTTCTACACCAAGTTTTTTGCTGTCAATGAATAAAGCTGGTGTTTTGTTAAGTGGAATGAGAGCAAAACAAAGGGAAAAAGGCGTGTTGGAAACATCATTGCCCCGTATATTGAATGTCCATGCAATGGAAGAGGGGTCTGTAAAAATAAAAGCATTTGCATGAGTTTGCTGTATATCTTTGTAAATCAAAGCGAGTTTTTCATCTGTATCGCACCCAGCATATTTGAGAGGGTGAATTGATAAGGCAGATTGTGGTAATTTTGGTTGATCATGCCAGAGCAGATCAATGGGATTATGTTGAACTTCTACAAGTTTTCCACCTGCTTTCATTTCTAATGCGTTTTTTAATGCATCGGTGGCAGCAATCGTGTGGAGCCATGGATCAAAGCCAATAGAAAGTTTTTGACCATTTTTTTCAAGCCATTGTGAGGGAGGACAAGTTATGAGATCTTCATAATTAAAAATATCAGGATCAGTTTGTTGGCGAACTTGGAGCTTATATCGCCCATCTGTAAATATGATGGCTTTGTTTTTTAAAATCAGTGCAATCCCAGCTGATCCAGTAAAGCCGGTTAACCAGCTAAGGCGTTGAGCATGAGGAGGGACATACTCTCCTTGGTGTTCATCGCACCGCGGAACAAGAAAACCATCGAGTCCAAGGTGATCGAGTTCTTTACGAAGGCAAGAAATGCGTTCTGCTGCATAAGCAGGATTTGTTGTCGCCTCAAAAGATTGATACATAACGACGTCCTTTTCTTTTATTTTATTTCAGGTGTATCGTAACCCATCCTTGCCGGTGGTATGTTTCGATATGCTTCAGTCCTTGTTTTATATAAGTCTCCAAAACATGGGCATGTTGTTCTTCAAGAATTCCAGAGAGTATAAGTGATCCCCCTTTTTGAAGTGCCGTTACCACTTCTTGCACAAGTTCAATAAGCGGATTAGCAAGGATATTGGCAACAATGAGATCAAAAGGGGCTCGTGATGCAATTGAATCATGGGCAAAACCTGTTGCTGTAATAGCTGTAACATATTCATTGACACCATTGAATTCGATATTGTGTTGTGCAACTTGAATAGCAATTGGGTCAATATCGGATGCAAGCACAGTAATTGGTTTGAGCATTGCTATGCCAATGGCTAGTACACCGCTCCCAGTACCAAGATCAAGGGCATTTTGGGGATTTTCGTGTTTCATGACTTTGGCAATCATTTCTAAACAACCGGCTGTTGTTCCATGATGTCCGGTGCCAAAAGCTTGATTAGCTTCAATTTCAATAGGGAGAACATTTGCTGGAATGGCGTTTCGGTTGTGACTTCCATGAAGGAAAAAAGGACCGGCTTGCACAGGTTTTAGTCCTTCTAGGCTTTTTTGTACCCAATCAATGTTGGGTAAAACTTCCATATTAATTTTATCAAAATCTATAGAGAGAACGCTTGCAAAATGTTTTAATGCGTTCTCTTGATTGTCTTGATCGACATATAGAGAAAGCTCATATACAGCATTTTGTTCATCTATCTCTGTAAGAGCAAGAGGATACCCTTCTTCGTCAAAGGCTGTTTCTATAAGGGTATAGAACCGTTCTGCTTCATTTTTAGAAGCAGTATAATAGAGGCGAATTTGTTGCGACATGCTGTTCTTTCTTTTGATCGGTTTTTTTAGTTTAAGATGAGTTTTTTTAACCGTTCAATGGCGATTTCATCTTTTAATTCGCTATCGCTTTCTTTCGTGTCATAACGGATAACGCCAGCTAATTTTCCACCTTTTTTGAGTAAAAAAATTGCTGCTGTATGGTTATATGTATAGTTTCCATCTGTTTCAGGGACTTTTTCAGCAACGATGTTGAAAGAATTGACCATTTTATGAACTTTATCAGGATCTCCACTAATGCCAACAATTTTATTGTTAAAATTACTGAGATAATCATGGAGTACTTTTGGTGTGTCACGTTCAGGATCAACAGTCACAAACCATATACCTAATTTATCAGCTTCAGGCCCAAGGGCTGTAAGCCATCGATCAAGATTCATCAGTGTGGTAGGGCAGCTTTCAGGACACATAGTGAAGCCGAAAAAAATTATTGAAGGCTTGCTTCGAACATCAGCCTCAGTAATATTTTTTCCATTAGAATCAGTGAGCGTAAAGTTATCACCTAAAGGCTTATTTGTCAGCGTATCATAAATAAAAACACCTGCAAGAAATATGATTGTCAGCCCCAAGATGCGTATTACATTTTTCATAGTTTGACTCTCTTAGATAGATCGAGAAATTGTAACATCGGCAGGTTTGTTTTGCAATGTTTGTTTCATGGTTGATTTTATTGGCTTGATTGGTATGTCTTTCCATATCTATTGATAAAACATTGGTGAAAGATGTATGAATATTGAGAAAGATCTTCGATTTCATGAAAGTGAACCTCGTATCCATACGACAGCGCGGCTGCATGGTTGTAAATTAGGGCGCTATGTGGAAATTAATGAGCGGGTGATTTTACGGGATGTAACCGTTGGAGATTTTTCTTATTTAGAGCGTAATAGTGAGGCTATTTATAGCGATATTGGGCGTTTTTGTTCTATTGCATCTCATGTACGGATGAATGCGTTGGAGCATCCTATGGAGCGCGTTTCAACGCATAAAATAACCTATCGTCCAAACGAATATTTTCGTTATATGGCATTAGATAGTGGTTTTCGTGAAAGGCGTTGTGCAAAACGTGTTATTATTGGGCATGATGTGTGGATTGGACATGGTGCGGTTATTATGCCTGGGGTGACAATTGGTCATGGCGCTATCATTGGCGCGAACGCTGTTATAACGAAAGATGTTATGCCTTATACGATTGTCGTTGGGGTGCCTGCTAAGCGATTGCGGATGCGTTTTCCCAATCATGTGATAGAATGCCTTTTAGATATGGCTTGGTGGGATTGGCCACTTAATAAAATTCACGACGCATTGCCTGATATGCAAAATTTGCCCATTGAAGCCTTTGTTCGCAAATGGAAATGATAGTCAGAATAAAACAAAGTGGTTTCTTGAAAAAACTGATCGTGGTTTACTTGTAATTAAGCTTTGTTTACAAAATTGTCTAGTACACGCTTTTCTCCGGCTTTTTCGAACATTATTGTCAATTTATGATCGTCTATTGCTGTAATATGACCATAGCCAAATTTTATGTGAAAAATCCGATCATTGACAGAAAAATCTGATGGTGCATGAGAGATTGATTGAGAGATAACTTTCCCTTCAATATTCTTGTTTTTTTGTGCACGCTTTTGTCTTGCTGTTGCATAGTCATTATAAAAAGAATCGTGATATTGAAAGGAAGATTTTCCATAACCACCATAGGATGTTTCCATTTCTACAACTTCTATATGTTCTGCTGGTAATTCATCTAGAAAACGGGAGGGAAGAGCAGGTTGCCAAAGTCCATGAATTCTTCGATTCGATACAAACCATATATGCAAATGTTTTTTTGCTCTTGTTAGACCTACGTAAGCAAGACGCCGTTCTTCTTCTAATCCTGAACGTCCACCTTCATCTAATGAGCGCTGGTGGGGAAAGAGTCCTTCTTCCCAACCTGGAAGAAAAATTGTTTCAAATTCAAGCCCTTTGGCTGAATGAAGTGTCATGATGTTGACTGCATCCATATTTTCATTATTTTCCGTTTCCATAACGAGTGCAACATGTTCCAAAAAACTTTGAAGATTTTCAAATTGTTCCATGGAACGAATCATTTCTTTAAGATTTTCTAGTCTTGTAGGAGCCTCTGGTGAACGATCTTCTAACCACATGGTTGTATAACCAGAATCATCAAGGACGATCTCGGCAAGTTCTCTATGAGGAGTGTCTTGAAGCATATTTTGCCAGCGGCGGAAGTTTTCAATGAGGCTTCGTAACGCACTGCGTGCCTTAGGCTTTAATTCATCTGTTTCAATGATGTCAGCGGCAGCAGAAAAGAGAGGAACAGCACGTGCACGTGCACTCTCATAAAGAATGCGCAGGGTTGCATCTCCTATGCCGCGTTTCGGTGTATTAATAACACGCTCAAAAGCTAAATCATCAGTAGGTTGGACAACAACGCGTAAATAAGCCATGGCATCACGTATTTCCATTCGCTCATAAAAACGAGGACCACCAATGACGCGATAATTAAGGCCAAGTGTTACAAAGCGATCTTCAAATTCACGCATTTGAAATGATGCGCGTACCAATATAGCCATATGATTTAATGCATGACCGGTTTGTTGTGCGCGTTCGATTTCTTCTCCGATTGCTCGAGCTTCTTCTGCCGAATCCCATGCTGAATGAATTTTTACCTTTTCTTCCTCACTCTTTATTTGAGCAGAAAAAAGGACTTTTCCCAGTCTTTCTTCATTATGAGCAATGAGATGGGAGGCGGTTTTAAGAATATGAGATGTTGAGCGATAATTGCGTTCTAGACGAATAATTTTAGCAGAAGGAAAATCTTTTTCAAAACGTAATATGTTTTCGACTTTTGCACCACGCCATCCATAAATGGATTGATCATCATCACCAACACAACAAAGATTAACATGTTGATCTTGAGGATGTTGGGCCAAAAGGCGAAGCCAAAGATATTGTGCTGTATTTGTATCCTGATATTCATCGACAAGAATATAACGAAATTGAGAATGGTATTCGCGAAGAATATCTGGATTATGTTGGAAGATAGAGATAGAATGAAGTAGAAGGTCACCAAAATCACAAGCATTAAGATCTTTTAATCGATTTTGATAACTGTGATAAAGTTCACGTCCCATGCCATTACCAAAGGAATGAGCATCACTTTTTGAGATATGTGTTGGTGAGAGTCCTTGATTTTTCCAAGAATCAATCATCATGGCAAGGTTTCGTGCGGGCCAACGCTTATCGTCTAATCCTTCAGCTTGAATAAGTTGTTTTAAAAGTCGAAGAACATCATCGCTATCGAGAATTGTAAAGTTTCTTTTTAAATCAACAAGCTCTGCGTGACGGCGTAAAATTTTAGCTCCAGTGGAATGAAAGGTTCCAAGCCAAGGCATACCTTCAACAACTTCTCCAATAAGTTCACCAATACGTATTTTCATTTCACGTGCTGCTTTGTTGGTGAAAGTGACAGCAAGTATTTGCTGAGGAGAGGCAAGTCCAGAGCGTAAAATGTGAGAAATACGGGTTGTTAAAACGCGTGTTTTTCCTGTACCAGCACCTGCAAGAACTAAAAGAGGTCCCTCAGTATTCATAACAGCTTGTTGCTGTTCTGGATTGAGTTGTTCTAAATAGTCTGTGTTATATGATTTTTGTTCTTTTAGAGTATGGGAGAAAAAACCAGAGCTCTTCTTATCATGGTCTGGAGGGGAATCTTCTTCAAAGAAAGGTATGGTATGATCAGAAAAATTACTCATTATCTCTCTTTTGTAGTCTTTTTTTTATTGAAGTTCTAGATTAAAAAAACTTCTCTTAAAAAGTCACAACAGTTTCAGTTGAACAGACAGAAAGAGAACGTAAAAAAATAAGCACAAACATTAAAGGCTTTGGGTGAGAACGCTTTGAAGGGCATAAACGCGTAACGAAGCCGAAAGATTTACTTGTTGTGGTCTTTTGCTATCAATATCGGTAATAATAAAGGCTAAAGATTGTCCTTTTTTGCGGGCTATATCTTTTAGAATATCTAAAAATGGTGGTTCTAAAGAGACGCTTGTTGCGTGTCCATCAACGCGAACAGATATCTTTTGTGGAATGACTTTTGACCAATCGATAGAATTATTTTCGTGCATTTTTCCACCTTTATTCGTCGTTTCGCAAACGATTTTGATCAAGAAATTTTTGCATTTTTAAAGATTTTTGCTGCTCAAAATTTTTTTCAGTTTTTGTTCGTCCAAAACGATAACGATTTTGCTCAGCACAAAGAGATTTTTCTGTACGTTTTTTTTGTTTTCGAAATTGGCGAAGATTAATCAATTCAGTCATGAGAAAAATTATTTTTTCCGAAAGGAATCTAAAGAGACAACATCAGCACTTTGATTTTGTTTTGCATCGTTATTTGAAGGTTCTTTATTTGTACTGAGATTTTGTTCTTTTGTAAGCGTATTTTCTTTTTTTTGTTTGTTTGATAAGGTAATAGGCGTAGTTGAGGTATTTTCTGAATTTTCACTTTCTCCAGAGGTCAGATTTGAGGGCAGATCAAATGCTGCTTCAAATGCTGCTACAGGATCATAAAAGACCTGAATGGAAGTAAAAGGAATCACGAGCTTTTCGGTTATTTCCCTGAAAGAGAGGGTTACTTCGAAAGCTGTTTCTGAAACACTGAGATCTCTAAATTGATGTTGTAAGACGATTGTCATTTGCTCGGGATAGCGATTTTTTAGCCGAGGAGAAATTTTAACGCCTGGGGCATTTGTCAAAAAAGTTATAAAAAAATGATGATTTCCCGGAAGACCTGCTTTGGCAACTTCCGATAAAACTTTACGGATAACTCCACGAAGCGCATCCTGAACGAGAATATCGTAACGGATTTGATCATTAACCATCGAAGTTTATTCCTTTTATTTCACGTAGCAGAATGGGGCGTATTGATATTGTGTGACAGAATATATTTTAAATTAGCAGATTTTTTCTACGATGCACCTCAATAAATCGAATAAATACGAAACTCTATGGTAAATAATGTCTGATAATGTCTGAAAGATCAATCAACAACATTTAAAAAAGTGAAGGCTTCTGTTGCCAGGTGCCTCCGAACCCCGCTTAAACCTGCGACGGTTTAAGACTTAAATTGAAACATTCACACCACCTTAAGCGGCGAGACGTGCTTCCGCATAGTTGTCATTTGCAACTACTCATTTAGCCCGATAACGGTGGTACAATGCCGAGTAAAAGAGCGATCTTTACACCCTTGTCGATCCTATTTCGCCCCCACCAAAATATAATTTTGATTTTTTATATTTTGGTGGAGGCGCCGGGTACCGCCCCCGGGTCCAATAGGTTTATTTCACCGTCCATTTATTACCATAGCTGGTAAACCAGCCCTCTAAATATAGATGAAGAACAGTCTTAGGAAAAGGGGGGGTTGTTAATATTTTTAATCCTCTAATTATTTATGGAGCTATATGAGGCGGCTATAAAGTATAGACCGCTCATTTTTGGAGAGGAGATGATGCAAAATGACAAATAATTTAGCAGATATTAAACTATATGATTCAAATCCCGATGAAGCAGCAGTAGAACGACTTAGCCATCGTTTAGCTTTGGTGATGAAAAAGCAGGATGCAGCGCTTGTTGCTACATCGGATCCAAAAGAGTTAGAACGTGTTGAAAAATGGGTTCAAGATGTTTTAGAAGCTGATGAGAAGAGTGCTAAAACGGCTGTTTCAAAAGTGGCTGAGATGATGTCTGGAGAGCGTAGAAAAAGTCGACTGACTTTTTATTATCTAGTTGCTAAGCAACTTAATGCACTTCATAAAATTTAAACAATATTAAATTTGTGATAATGATAAAAAAAGCCCAATTTCTTGGGCTTTTTCGTTGATAAAAAGGGTTAATGTTTTTCATCCTCTTGGAGGTAGCCTCCTTTACGCATACTCGGGACAAAGAGAAGAGCAATGAATGCCATGATCATCACGACGGTTATATAAAAATAAAAGAGTGATTCATGACCGTACTTTTTTAATCCAAGCGCAACGTATTCAGCAGAACCACCAAATAAGGCGTTGCCAATGGCATGAGAGATGCTAACGCCTAATGCGCGTATTGAAGAGGGAAACATTGCTGATTTGACGACACCAGAGATGGATGTATACATGCTCATAATGAAGAGCAAGCCAATAATGACGGAAAAGGCAACCCATATACTATGCGTATTACCGATTATCCAGAGTCCAGGAAATGTAAAGATGACAGAGAGTATACTCCAAATGATAAGTAAAGTTTTTGTTCCAATTTTATCGGCTATGATACCAGCTATGGGTTGGAATAGGATGAAAATAAATAGTACAGCTGTCATAATCGTTGTTGCGGTATGTTTATCAAAGCCGGTGGTTGTGATCAGATATTTTTGCATATAAGTCGTAAAGGTGTAAAATGTGAGTGATCCTCCTGATGCAAAGCATGCAATTACGACAACGGCTTTTGTATGCTTGGTGAGAAGTTCCTTAAGACTGCCAGAGTGTTTGTGAGAGCGGCTTTCTTTCGTGGTTGTTTCGTGGAGAGAACGACGCAGATAAATCGCAATCACTGCCCCGAAACCACCAATCACAAAAGGAATGCGCCATCCCCATGCTTTTAACTGATCTTCAGAGAGATAAGATGCTAGAATAAATATAATGAAGCTGGCAAGAAGTTGACCTGTAATAAGGGTGGCTGATTGGAAAGAAGCAAAAAGCCCACGATGTTTTTTGAGGGCAACTTCGCTCATATAAGTGGCTGCTGTACCATATTCACCACCTGCTGAAAGTCCTTGCATCATCCGAGCTAAAAGTAAAAGGATTGCTGATGTTACTCCTAAGGTTTCATAGGTGGGAAGTATGGCGATGAAAAAAGAGCCACCACACATCATAAAAATGGATATAAGCATCGAGCGTTTACGTCCATAACGATCGGCGACAAACCCTAAAAACCAAGCTCCAATAGGGCGCATAAGAAAGCCAATAAAAAACACACCTGCGGTTTTTAACAGTGGCGTAATCGTATCACCATCGGAGGGAAAGAATTGTGATGCAAAATAAATTGATGCAAATGAGTACACGTAAAAATCATACCATTCTACGAGATTTCCTGATGCGCTTGCTATAATAGCAAAAACACGTTTTCTTGCATCCTGTGATGCTGAAGTTGTTTCATTTTTCATGAATTGTTCCCCTTTTGGATTTATAGTTCATATTTTCTAAACATAATTGTTTATGATTTCCAGAAAAATTCAATGGTATTATAACAATTTCTTAGGGAAACTCTTTAAGATGATTTATTAGAGTTATGTTGTCATTCGTTTTAAGATTTTTACTTGTGTTGTAGAATAAAAAGTTATCACATTGCATTTAAAGGGAGAGAACATTGAAAAGTAGATCAAGATACCTTTAAACTTGATGAGAAGAATGCAATATTGGCATCATACCGGAAGATTATAGAAGAGATGGTCTTTATGAGCAGAAAGCCCAAAAACTGAAGACATTTCATAAAGCTTAAGTTAATGTAAAAGGGGATTTTGTGTCCTTAATTATCTTATTGTATCATAACACATCATCATTTAGGAGGGTGAGGTAAGTCTCAGATAAGGTTTTCCGTATGAGGTGTTTTTTAGATATCGTGATAAATATTTAGGGTAGGGCTGCCCATAGAATCTTATCAAGTAAATTACATAAAGAGGGCAGTAACTATAGACAATTTAAAAGAAACTGAGTTGTTTGTAAGATGAATGCGGGGCGGGCTTTTCGTTCTTTACTAGGGTGGAGAGGAGATCAAAAAAAGCCCAATTTCGTGGGCTTTTTTTATCCAGAAAATAAGTTTAATGAAGTTTATCGTCTTTATCGAGATATCCTCCTTTATCTATATCGGGCATAAGAAGAATAGAGATGAGTGCAATGACCATCATACCAACGATGTAAAAAAAGAAAACAGATTCGTATCCCATATTTTTTAATCCAAGCGCTACATATTCAGCAGAACCGCCAAAGAGTGCGTTGCCAATGGCAAAAGCAAATCCAACACCAATTGCTCGGATTGAAGCAGGGAACAATTCTGCTTTTATGATACCAGCAATGGACGTATAAAAACTCATAACACAGAGTATTCCAATAATAATTAAGAGTGCTGTCCATGGATTATGGGCATTACCGATCATTTTAAGTACAGGAATGGTGCAGATAATGGATAATGCCCCCCAACTAATGAGTGAAGCTCTTGCTCCAATTTTATCGGCTAGGGAACCAAAAAGGGGTTGGAGTAGCACAAAAACAAAGAGGGCGGCAGTCATTATCGTTGTTGCGGTTTGTTTATCAAAACCAGTGGTTGTGATCAGATATTTTTGCATATAAGTGGTGTATGTATAAAATGTGAGAGATCCACCAGCTGTAAAGCCAACAACCAAAAAGAAAGCTTTTTTATGATTACGAAAAAGTTCTTTAAGACTACCAGCGTGTTGTTCAGAGCGGCTTTTGAGGGTTGTTGTTTCATGAAGCAAGCTACGCAGATAAATTGCAACGATTGCTCCAAAGCCACCAATGACAAAGGGAATACGCCATCCCCATGCTTTTAACTGATCCTCGTTAAGGTAAATGGCTAAAATAAATATTATAAAACTTGCCAGAAGTTGACCTGAGATCGTTGTTGCATATTGAAAAGAAGCAAAGAGACCACGACGATTTTTGGGCGCAACTTCACTCATATACGTTGCTGCTGTACCATATTCACCGCCAACGGAAAGCCCTTGAAACATACGGACTAAAAGGAGAAGAAATGCTGCTGTTATTCCCAAGGTTTTATAAGTGGGAAGTATGGCAATGAGAAAAGAGCCACCACACATCATAAAAACAGAAATAAGCATTGAGCGTTTACGTCCATAACGATCCGCAATGTATCCAAAGAGCCATGCTCCAATTGGACGCATAAGAAAGCCAATAAAAAAGATTCCTGCCGTTTTTAACAGTTGTGTAACAATATCTTCATCTTCAGGAAAAAATTGTGATGCAAAATAAACCGATGCAAAGGAGTAAGCATAAAAGTCGTACCATTCTACCAGATTTCCTGATGCGCTGGATATGATAGCAAAAATACGTTTCCTTGTATCATGTGGATCTAAAGTTGTTTGATTATTCATGAAGTATTCCCCTTTTAGATTTATAACTTTTCTTCTTTTTAAAGCTATTTACGATGTGCATTATAAAAACGCCATTGTATCATGATAATTTTTTAGGGAAACATAAAGATTTTTTCTAGAGCTATCAGTGGTGTTTTGGGCTCATGGTGTTGTTACATTGCGTAAATCATACGCTTTTTACTATCCTTAAGGAAATATTATTTTTTGTTTGATTGTGAATTATTTGCATATGCAGAGTGTTTATGAAGATATGATACTCTTTAGTTTATATGCTTGATGTTGTTTCGTAAAATGATGTTATTGACTATTTCATGCGAGGTTGGTGTATCAGTTAAAATAATTTTTAGGAATGATCTTAAGTGTTAAGGGGGAGTACAATATTAAGAGTTCCTCAATAGTATAATGATAGCGGCTTGCACTTTTATTAAGTGTAAAGAGAGTGATGCCCATGTTTATACTTTACGGGGCTTTTACGTTATGTCATTCACGGGTGCCGTTGTGAAATGGAGTTGGGTGCATTGAGAAATGTTTCTCAAAAAAGTGTGCGAATTCATAATATAATGGTATTTTCTATTTTTCATGAAAGGATTTGTTTTGCATGAGGGGGTACTATTAAGAACGTATTAAACAAAATCATGAGTGTAATCTTTATTATTGATAAAATTATCTTGAAAGATAATCACTTTTCTTCGATTTTGAGTGGGCATGGGAATATTAAAATAAATCAAACGTTTTTTATCTTCAGTGAATTAAATTCAGCTAAAGAAGTATTTATTACATAATAATATGAAGCCATTTATTTTTATAAGCGGCGTGTGCAGGAGGGAACATTGCTTCTTTAGAGTGTTTGAAGGGATAAAAAATTGTGAGCTTTAAACTTCTATCGGAAAGAATATAAAAAAAAGCCCAGTACTCTGGGCTTTTTTGTTAAAATCCTTGTTTGTTAACATTAAAGGTTAATGAATATCGTCTCCTTGTAAATACCCTTTTTTGCGAGCATCTGGCATTAAGAGAACAGCAATGAATGCAATAATCATCATGCCGGTTATATAAAAATAGAAGACAGATTCATATCCAAGATCTTTTAATCCAAGTGCGACATATTCAGCAGAACCGCCAAACAGTGCGTTGGCAATAGCATAAGAGAGCCCAACTCCTATTGCTCGTACTGAAGCAGGAAACATTTCTGATTTTACAATGCCAGAGATAGATGTATAAAAGCTCATAATGCAGAGCATTCCAGTAATGACTGATAAAGCAATCCATGTACTATCAGTACTACCAATCATATTAAGTCCAGGAATGGTAAAGATAATAGATAAGACACTCCAAATAAGGAGTGAAGTTCTTGTTCCAATTTTATCTGCAAGAGCACCAAAGAGGGGTTGGAGTAACATGAAAACAAAGAGAGCAGCTGTCATGATTGTTGTGGCTGTATGTTTATCAAAGCCAGTGGTTGTGATCAGATATTTCTGCATGTAAGTCGTATAGGTGTAGAATGTGAGCGATCCTCCAGCTGTAAAGCCAATAACCAGAAAGAAAGCTTTTCGGTGGTTGCTCAGAAGTCCCCTAATACTACCAGCTTGTGCACTAGAACGACTTTCTTTGGTCGTTGTCTCATGGAGTGTGCGGCGTAGATAAATCGCAACAATTGCACCGCATCCACCAATGGCAAATGGAATACGCCAGCCCCACGCTTTTAGCTGATCTTCGGTGAGATAAAGCGCTAAAATGAATATAACGAGACTGGCTAGAAGTTGACCACCAATCAGTGTGGTATATTGGAAAGAGCTAAAAAATCCGCGGCGATTTTTGAGGGCGATTTCGCTCATATAAGTTGCTGTTGTACCATATTCACCACCGACAGAAAGCCCCTGAAGCATTCTGAGTAAAAGTAAAAGAATTCCTGCTGCCATTCCAATGGTTTCATAGGTAGGAAGTAGGGCGATTAAGAACGAACCACCACACATCATAAAAACAGAGATAAGCATTGAGCGTTTGCGTCCGTAACGATCGGCAATGAAGCCAAAAAGCCATCCGCCGATTGGGCGCATAAGAAAACCAATAGCAAAAACACCCGCCGCTTTTAAAAGTTGCGTAACGTCATTGCCATCTGAGGGAAAGAATTGTGATGCAAAATAAATAGATGTAAAGGAATAAACATAAAAGTCATACCATTCTACTAGATTACCTGATGCACTGGACACGATAGCCCAGATACGTTTTCTTGTATCATGTGGTTTTAAAGCTTCTTGTTTTTCCATAGTCGATCCCTTTATTTGATGTTCATCCATCTTTGTTCATTTATGTCATTTTTTTAGAAGCTGTCTATAGTATTTTATCTTTTGCATCAAAAATTTAGTTAGATCATGATAATTTCTTGTGTAAGATGTTTTTGGAAAAAGATTTGAATTATGTTTGTACGGATTTTACAGTTTTTATTTTCTATAATAAGAAGAATCGGACATAATACCCTCATGAAATCATATCTTGCTCTTTTATCTCATGTTTTAAATCAGGGTATTGATCGGACAGATCGAACGGGTGTTGGAACGCGATCTATCTTTGGGTATCAGATGCGTTTTGATTTACAAGCAGGATTTCCGTTGTTGACAACAAAGAAACTACACTTACGTTCAATTATTTATGAACTTTTGTGGTTTCTTAAAGGCGATACAAATATCGCTTGGTTGAAAGAGCATGGTGTGTCAATTTGGGACGAGTGGGCTGATGAAAAGGGAAATCTTGGTCCTGTTTATGGTTATCAGTGGCGTTCTTGGCCCGCTCCTGATGGACGCCATATTGATCAAATTAACAATCTTTTAACGATGATTAAGGAGACGCCAGATTCTCGTCGCTTGATTGTATCAGCTTGGAATCCTGCATTAATAGAGGAAATGGCGTTGCCTCCGTGTCATTGTCTTTTTCAATTTTACATTGCGGAGGGGAAATTATCTTGTCAACTTTATCAGCGTTCGGCGGATATTTTCTTAGGTGTTCCATTCAATATTGCATCCTACGCATTGCTAACGATGATGATTGCGCAAGTAAGCGGTCTTAAAGTAGGCGATTTTATTCATACTCTGGGAGATGCTCATCTTTATTCTAATCATTTTGAACAGGCAAAATATCAATTGTCTCGTATACCAAATGCTTTGCCATGTATGCGCATAAACCCAGCGGTAACAGATCTTTTTTCTTTTCAATTTGAGGATTTTGAGTTGCTTAATTATGAAGCACAACCTCATATTAAAGCGCCGGTAGCAATATGACGATTTCCATTTGTTTAATTGCTGCTGTTGCAGAAAATGGTGTTATCGGTCGTGAAGGTGCCATGCCGTGGCATTTATCGACGGATTTGCAACGCTTTAAAGCTTTGACGTTGCGTAAGCCCATTATTATGGGAAGAAAAACTTGGGATTCTATTGGGAGACCTTTACCAGGGCGTACAAATATCGTCATTACGCGTGATTGTACCTTTTGTGCTGAAGGGGCTGATGTTGCTCACTCTTTATCGCAAGCTTGTTCTCTTGCAACAAATGTTGCTTCTCAAAATGATGTAGAGGAAATTTTTATTATTGGTGGGGGTGAAATTTTTCAACAAGGGTTGCATATGGCTGATAAAATATTCCTTACAGAAGTTTTAGCTTCTATAGAAGGTGATAGTTTTTTTCCTGTTTTTGATAAAGAAAAGTGGACTATTGTGCAAACACAAGATATTCCAAAAGGGGATAAAGATAGTCATCCGACACGTTTTGTTGTTTATGAGCGGAAATAATTTTTTGTAATATGAAGTGAAAGGGTTTATCAGTTGTATTGTAATGAGGTAAGAGACACCCTATAAGATCAAGCAAATGGTTGGTGTTCGAGTAGTGGTAATCAGTTAAAGAGGTGATAATGCCCTGGACAAATCAAAATGGTGGTGGCCCGTGGAGTGGCGATAAAAACAGTGGTGACAAAAAGACACCAGCTAAGAATCTCTTTGGTTCTGGTGGCGAAAATGGTCCTAATCTTAATGAAATTTTGCGCAAAGGGCAGGATCAGTTTAAACAATTCGGGAGAAGCAGTTTTTCTGTTTTATTCCTTCTGCTTATTGTGTTTTTTTGGCTATACCAGTCAATTTATATTGTTCAGCAAAATGAACAAGCGGTAGAGTTGCGCTTTGGCATCCCTAAAGAAGGCATTATTGGTGATGGGTTGCATTTTCATTTTTGGCCAATTGAGACCTATATGAAAGTACCTTTAACGGAAAAAACAATCGCGATTGGTGGGAAGCCCGGTCAGGCGCAACAAAGTGATGGTTTAATGCTTTCGAGTGATCAAAATATCGTTAATGTTAATTTTTCCGTTTATTATCGGATTTCATACCCTAGTCAGTTTTTATTCAATGTGAATGATCAAGAGGGAACTGTCCGCCAAGTTGCTGAGAGTGCAATGCGTGAGGTCATTGGTTCGCGGCCGGTTGATGATGTTTTACGTGACAAGAAAGAAGAAGTTGCTAATGACGTTAGAAAGATTATCCAGTTGACTGTGGATAAATATCAACTTGGTGTCGAAATAAGCCGTGTTTCTATCAGTGAAGCTGCTCCTCCGACAAAGGTTGCTGCTGCGTTTAATTCTGTTCAGCAGGCGGAGCAGGAACGTGGAAGAATGATTGAAGAGGGGAATCGTGTGCGTTTTACGAAAATTGGTTTAGCAAATGGTGAAGCTTCACGCACACGGGAAATCGCAAAAGGTGAAAAGGCACAAATGGTTGAAGAGGCAACAGGGCGTGCTGAACGTTTTCAGGCGATAGCTCGAGAGGCTGCGATTTCACCAGAAGCTGCTCGCTACCGTCTCTATATGGAGACGATGGGGCGGATTCTTTCTTCACCAAATAAGCTGGTTCTTGATCAGGCAAATTCTCCAGCGGTGCCTTATTTACCTTTGAATGAATTGTTGCGTAGCAAGTCATCGGAAAAAGTAAAGGCAACAGCAGCGCGTCCTGCGTTACTCTTAGATTCTCGTATTTCTGGAGGAGATTAATTATGCAGCAATCTCGCTTTTTGTTTGTTTTTAGTGCTATAGTGTTTGTTTTGATGATTTTGTGGATGTCCGTATTTATCGTCTATCCTCGTCAACAAGTAGCAATTAAGCGTTTTGGACAAATTGTTCAGGTAGAATCTAATCCTGGAATCTATTTCAAGGCGCCCTTTATCGATAAGATGATCATTGTTGATAATCGGTTATTGCGTTACGATGTTCCTACACAATCTGTACAGGTTCGTGGTGGTGCGTATTATGAGGTGGATGCGTTCTTTATTTACCGTATTACAGATCCTAAGTTGTTTTTACAGCGCATTGCTTCTGGGCGTCCACAAATTGCGGCACGTGAAAACCTTGCACCACGGTTTATTGACGCTTTGCGTGCTGTTTATGGTAAGCGAGAATTTAAAGCAGCCTTATCGGATGAACGAGGCGCGATGATGGCTGAAGTACAGAAGCAATTTTCTGTAGATGCAGGCTCGTTGGGTATTACCATTGTTGATGTGCGTATTCGTAAAACCGATTTGACTGATGCTGTTTCAGAAGATGTCTATCGGCAAATGGCAGCTGAACGTGAAGCTGCTGCGGAAAATATCCGGGCTCGTGGTCAGCAGGAGCGAGATCGTATTGTGGCAGAAGCTAATCGTGAATATGAAGAAATTGTAGCAGCTGCAAAGCGTGATGCTGAAATTACCCGTGGTGAAGGTCAAGCTGAAAGTATTCGTCTTCTATTGAATGCGAGGGAGGCTAATCCGTCTTTTTACGATTTTTGGTTGGCGATGGAACAATACAAGAATTTAGAGAAAACACCGATGGTGATTTCTCCAAATGAGGATTTCTTTTTCTATTTTCGTAATCCGCCGCAGGCAAATAAAGCATTCTTACCGACAATGAATACTGGCCTCAGTAAAACTGATCCAAAATCGGGAGAGAATAGATAAAATAATGGATTGCAGATACGAGATTTTGCATGAAAAGAATGATCTGTGACCATTTTCTTTTATGGTAAAAGTGGTAGAGAGTATCGAGCCGTGCTGGTTTTACGTAGATAAATTTAGTGGGGCTCTTTGCATCTTTGATTAAAGGCATGTCATGGATAGAAGTATCGTGAGTAAAAATACGTTTTTAAAGTTTTTTATCACAAGAGTTGTTTTTTGTGTGACTTTGTTTCTATCAGGATCAGTGAGTTTGTCTTGGGGAGCCGAGACAAGCAAGGCATTGCTTTCTATTCCTGATTTAGCTTCTGAGCTTTTGGAAACAGTTGTGAATATTTCCACGGCGCAGACTGTTGAAGGAACAGAACAGGATGCAAACACCTCGGTACCCGTTATCCCAAAAGATTCATTGCTGGAGGAATATTTCAGTGATTTTTTTACACCCAAGGATGGTCAAAAAGATAGTCAATTTCAAAAGGTGCGTTCTTTAGGCTCTGGTTTTGTGATTGATGCGCAAAAAGGGATTATTGTTACAAATTATCATGTTATTGTAGATGCTGATGATATTGAAGTTAATTTTACGGATGGTACAAAACTAAAGGCAAAGCTTCTTGGAAAGGATAGCAAAACTGATTTGGCGTTGCTTCAAGTCGATGCAGGAAGTAAAAAATTAAAAGCTGTGCGTTTTGGTGACTCAGAAAAAGCACGTATTGGTGACTGGGTTATGGCTATTGGTAATCCTTATGGTTTTGGTGGAAGTGTGACGGTTGGTATTATTTCTGCACGTAACCGTGATCTTAATGCTGGTCCCTATGATAATTTTATTCAAACAGATGCAGCAATTAATCGGGGAAATTCTGGTGGGCCGTTATTTGATAGAAATGGTGAAGTCATTGGCATTAATACAGCAATTGTTTCACCTTCGGGAGGATCTATCGGTATTGGATTTGCTATTCCATCGGATATGGCTCTTTCTGTTATTAATCAATTGCGTGATTTTGGAGAAATAAGGCGTGGTTGGTTGGCTATTCGTATTCAGCCGGTAACAGAGGATATTGCAAAAAGTTTAAAATTGGACAATGCTGTGGGAGCATTGGTAGCTGGTAAAATAGAACAGACGGAAGAAAATAATGTAGATAATAGCCAGTTACAAACTGGAGATGTTATTCTTTCCTTTGGTAATTCCAAAATTAAGCATGCACGTGATTTGCCGCGTTTAGTTGCAGAAAGTTCAGAAGGAAAAGTGGTGGACGTTACTATTTTACGCAATGGGCAAGAAGCAACAGTAAAAGTTAAGCTTGGACGTTTGATTGAAACAGATCCAAATGAAGATACAGAAGAAGTTGATGATAAAAAAAATCAAGATCTGTCGAAAAACGTGACAATGCAATTTATGGGAATGACGTTATCTGAACTGACAGAGGATTTGCGTCATCGTTATTCAATTTCAGATAAACTTCGAGGACTAGTGGTGACATCTGTTGCACAAAATAGTGCCGCGGATAAAAAGCGTATTCGCGTTGGTGAAGTGATTGTTGATATCAATCAGAGTTCTATCACAACAATTGATGAGGCTAAAAAACGTATTCATAAATTACGTGAAGCTGGACGCAAAAATGCTCTATTTATTGTAGCGCGTCCAGATGGAGAGTTACGGTTCGTAACGCTCCTAATGGATTGATCCTTAAAAAATTATTTTTTGTTTTTTATCAGCCTTAGTGTGTGGGATATTTTGCAAGTCAGCCATGTGATGTCCAATATTTCTCAAGCTCATTTCACGATAGAGAGTATGGGGTGTGCAATATAAAATCCATTGGAAATCATTATATCTTTATGCTGAATATCAAAGTATAAATTGGTGTCATCATAGTATTTTTCAGTTCTCAATATTGTAACAGCCTAGACTTTGAAATGCTGCATAAGAGATATTGGTACACCTTTCTTAAGTCCATTTTTATCTCTGCTTGTGATGCGCAAGTAAATGGTATTGATATGATACTTTATGAGGCTCTTATTATAAACCGGCGTAGCATGCTATTTTTATAGGAAAAAATAAAGCTATTTGATTGTATAGATTAAACTTAGTATTATTTTCATAAATGATGACAAAGAGTATATTTTTAATGGCCTTAACCGACAGAATTATTATAGCTGTGGTTTGTTATTGAATTATGATAGCAAAAAATGCTTGGAAATTCCTTTGGTGTTGTTATTAAGTCCATTTTTTCTTTTTTATAAGTTTCATAAGGGGCTTTGTCTTAAGGGGAATTTGTGTTCGTATTTTTGTTTGAAGTATTTACTCTATGATAATGGAGAGAAAATACAGGAAGGCTTTGGGGGTGTCTGCATGTTGCAATAAGTTATTGATTGGGAGAAATTGCTATTCATGACACAGAGAACAGTTACATTAATAGCAGGGCCAACGGCAAGTGGGAAGTCAGAACTTGCCTTGCAAATGGCTCAAGAAAAAAATGCTCTCATTATTAATACTGATTCAATGCAGGTTTATGATGTTTTAAATATTTTAACGGCACGGCCGAGGGAGGCTGACACCGCGATTGTTCCCCATTATCTTTATGGTCATGTGAGTCCTACTTTGAACTATTCAGTAGGGCAATGGTTGTGTGATGTCGAGAAGCTATTGGCTACTTTTTCTTTAAGATCAGTTATTTTTGTTGGTGGAACAGGACTTTATTTTCGTGCTCTTTTAGAGGGGATTTCGGAAGTCCCTCATGTTCCAGATGTTGTGCGGCAGAAGTGGCGTTTGCTGCTTGATAAAGAGGGACCTGAAAGTCTTTATCGCCAGTTGTTGCAGATTGATGCTGTTGTTGCTGAAAAAATTTCTTCGCACGATAGACAGCGTATTGTACGTGCTTTGGAAGTTTATGATGCAACCGGTAAGTCGCTCAGTTGGTGGCAGAAACAAAAAACAACACCTCTCATTGCGCCAAATTTGACCGAAAAAATTCTTCTCATGCCACCACGTCCTCTGCTTTATGAACGTATTCATAAACGCTTGGATTCTATGATTGAAAGAGGAGCTTTAGAAGAAGTGGTGGCTATGAAAAAACTTAAACTTTCCCCTTCATTACCAGCAATGAAGGCTATTGGTATACCTGAGTTTATGGCTTATTTGGATGGATATAGAAGCTTTGAGAGTGCTCTTGAAGCGGTGAAAATACAAACGAGGAGATATGCAAAAAGACAAATGACATGGTTTCGTAATCAATTTGATGAAGAATGGATGCTTACTTTTTGATAAAAGAGTTAGAGCTTTGCAAAGAAACTTATCGAAAGATAAAAGATAATTCGTGAAAAAGAAATTTTTTAGAAAATATAATTTTTTATTGACGAATGGTATCAATGGAATTAGAAATCTCTCTACAAGGAATTTTTTATATATTTTATACGTTGGAATAATGGGGGTAATCATACAGTATGTGTTGTGTAATGGGCTCCTTTGGGGGCTTTTTTTATGGGCTCCGTTAGGGGCTTTTTTATTGTCCTATAAAGTAGGTGAGTGGGAAAAATGAGAAATGATCCAAGAAAGCAAGAGAGTGCAGATGGAAAAATAATGTCGGGCGCTGAAATAGTGGTTCAAGCTCTTATAGATCAAGGCGTTGAACATATTTTTGGTTATCCTGGTGGGGCTGTTTTGCCTATTTTTGATGTTCTTTATCACCAAGATACACTCCAGCATATTTTGGTGCGCCATGAACAAGCCGCAGGGCATGCAGCTGAAGGCTATGCACGCAGCACAGGGAAGGTAGGGGTTATGCTTGTAACTTCTGGTCCAGGGGCAACGAATGCTGTTACACCTTTGCAAGATGCTCTTATGGATTCGATACCTCTTATTTGTTTTTCTGGGCAGGTGTCAACAACGGTGATTGGAACAAATGCTTTTCAAGAGGCTGATACAGTTGGAATTACAAAGCCTTGTACGAAGCGTAATTGGCTGGTTAAAAATGTCAATGATCTTGCGGCTATTATTCATGAAGCTTTTTTTCTTGCTCAATCAGGTCGTCCTGGGCCGGTTTTGATTGATATTCCTAAGGATGTTCAATTTGCTTCAGGATTTTATAGAGCACCTCAAGTTCAGGAGTCTTTACATTCTTTTCCATCGTTGAAAGGGAATACTAAGGCTATTGAATCTGCCGTTTCTCTTTTAGTTGAGGCAAAACGCCCTATTATTTATTCTGGTGGTGGTGTTATTTCATCGGGGATGAAAGCTATACAGCTTTTACGTAATTTGGTTCAATTGGGGGATTTTCCGATTACTTCAACATTAATGGGACTTGGTGCTTATCCTGCTTCCGGTAAAAATTGGCTTGGAATGCTTGGAATGCATGGAACCTATGAGGCTAATATGGCCATGCATGATTGTGATGTCATGTTAGCTGTTGGAGCACGATTTGATGATCGTATCACCGGGCGCCTTGATGCATTTGCACCTCATGCGCGTATTATTCATATTGATATTGACCCTTCTTCTATCAATAAAATTGTAAAAGCAGAAGTTCCAATTATTGGTGATGTGGCTTGTGTTTTAGGAGATATGACGCAACTCTTAAAGATACAGCAACCAGCGTTTAACAGTGAAGTCCGTGAGGCGTGGTGGACGCAAATTAACCGTTGGAAGGCTCGTAATTCATTAGCATATGCGGAGAAAAAAGATGTCATTATGCCGCAATATGCTCTTGAACGGCTGTATGCTTTTACCAAAGATGCGAATGCTTATATTACAACGGATGTCGGGCAGCATCAGATGTGGGCAGCGCAGTATTATCATTTTGATGAACCAAAACATTGGATGACTTCTGGTGGTCTTGGAACGATGGGGTATGGTTTACCTGCTGCTATAGGTGTTCAAATAGCGCATCCTGATGCGCTTGTTGTGTGTATTTCTGGTGATGCCTCCATTCAGATGAATATTCAAGAGCTTGCAACAGCTATTCAGCATGACACACCGGTGAAAATTTTCATTTTAAATAATCAGTATATGGGAATGGTCCGCCAGTGGCAGCAATTGCTGCATGGTAATCGTCTTTCTCATTCTTATACGGAATCTATGCCTGACTTTGTGAAATTGGCACAAGCTTATGGAGCCGTGGGAATTCATTGTTCAAAACCCGATGAACTTGATGATAAAATTCAGCAGATGATTGACTGTGATAAGCCTGTTCTTTTTGATTGTCGTGTTTATCATTTAGAAAACTGTTTTCCTATGATCCCATCGGGATGTGCTCATAATGAGATGTTATTACCCGATGAGGCAAGCGAAGAAGCTATTGCAAATGCTATTTCTTCCGAGGGAAAGATTCTTGTATAAAATGAATATGTTAACAAAATGGTGAAGGATGGTGATGATGAAGTCTTTGGAGTCTTCATCTCTGTCTCTTCTTTGTGGAGAGTTTCTATTATCCTTAGAGCTCATTTTATGATTTTCATTCTTTGTTTAAAGACATGGGGTGTATTATTATTTGTTCATCTAAAAAATGTTATAAGTCGTGTGCACAATTATGTTTGAATTTATTTGTACGCGATGTTTGTTTTTTTAATTCATATGTTCACATTAATAGCTATTTCGTTGCATTTTTTAGATAATACATTGAATTATCTGTTATAAATTAATTATGTTGTCTCATATATGAATGATTTCATCGTGCAAGAAAAAAAGCCACACTGCTTGAAGGGTGCAACCATGCAAGCCATTATGCCTATGAAAACAATAGAAAAGTTTGTTACTATGTTTTGGTTTTGCATTATGAAATTACTCCAAATAGCTCTTTCAGGGGCTTGATAGGAAAATCCCCCTAGCGGTTTGAAAGGAAGGGAAAAAATAACAAAAATCAAATGCAGCCATAGAAAACCAATAGGTCACCATAGCTTATAATCAGGTATGATTATGCGGGAGAAACCTATACATATGAGATGTATCGTCAATATATAAACCAGAATAATACTCAACATCATATCATTATCAGGATATTAACATTGAAAATTAAATATTCTTTCTTTTATTTGTTCTATATATCTATGATTCCATAAATCTGCAGACACAAACACTCTTTGAATCCATCGCATTGGATTTTCATAACTATCAAATGATCCAAAAAATTTATCTCTAGAGTGTAGGGCCATTCTATTATCAATGTATAATAATCTTCCTGGTTGTACATCAATTCCAAAAGATATAGCCTTAATAGCTTCATAAAAATGATCTAAAGCTTCCTTGGCTTTTTTTGACTGTGGCTCTAACATGCCTGGATAAAAAACAGCGCTGATATCTGGGAATTCACCGTCCCCTTGAACGAGGGGCACTTTACTTGTAGAAGTTACCCCATTTTTTCTCCATCTATAGGGAACATTAATTATATATAAATTATCCCTGAAGCTCCTCAAATCCTCCTCACTTAAAAGTTTTAAAGCTAGACGTGCATCATCGTTAACGGACCATCAACACCATTGCGAACACCAGATAAAAGTATCCCCTTTAGGAGATAAATTTAAATCCGTTATAAATTTTAGTGCAGCATTTTCATATGAAAATCTAACTCAACTTCAGATCCTAATCCTGTATAATCTTTTTTATTATCCTCTAAAAGAACTAGGTTATTTACTATATGTTCGCCTTCAAACTTAATTGAATAAGGCTCTCCGATCAATAAAGAAAACATCATAATTAAATTTTCGCTAATATAGCCACTTTTACAAGACGCATCTAAATTGTAAGGATTAGGTGACATATTAATTTGTCTATCAACAGGAAGGTTTTCAAAGATTAAATATGGTCTAGGGGTAATAGACACCTTTTGGTTCATAAGAATTGTCAATATTCTATGTGGTAGCAGCGAAAATGCTATTTTTTTAACTCAACCGAATATTCAATACCACCGTATGGATCATAAATAACATGGTCTAAAGCCTCTCAAAGTTTGTCTCTTTCGACATTGCTCAACTAAAAAGTATTTTCCATTTATCATTATAATTTCCCCCAATTATATTTCCCTACTTTTTTATTAAAAAAGTGAAAAAACAATAATTAAAATCAGCCATGTTAGTAAATAAGTGTCTGTAAAATCTTGGATTAATCCAAATAATGGTGGAGTAGTAATAATTGCGATTTGATTTACAGATATTGCTAAACCCAGAGAAAACACAACGCTTTCTTTCGGCTTAAGAGTCTACAATATAAGCAGCCCAAGGGCCATACCATTCCATTCCCAAAAAACTAACCAAGCAGATAAAATAGTTAAATAAATTATGGATCCACTTATGCCCAAAATTAATATTAAAAATCCAAAAACGACTGCAATCATGCAAAACAAGACAGGAAAAAATTGTCCTTTTTTACAATGATCACACTACGCTGCTAAAATAATTCTTCCTAAGGCACCAGAAGCCTGTGAAACAAAAAATAAATAAGCACTTTTATCTAGAGACAGGTGATAGATTCTATAAAAATAGATCGTTATAAAAATGGTTAAAACATATTGAACGATCACAAGTGAAACGCTTGGAAAAATAATATTCTTCATATGAGGCGCAGCCAACATTGCAAGACGAGATCTTACATTTGCATAGAACGAAATTCTTGCCTTGCTTTTTGGAACGATAGCGATAACTTTTGCTGGTGAGTGATAAAAAATAATAAATATACATCCCCCTAAAAAAGAAACTATGGCACCGACCAAAACGCACCTTGTATGCCATAGACAAGCACACTAGCAGGAATAACTATACCCAGCTAATGCCCCCACAACCTAATGTTAACCCCGCCTGCCTTATTCCCATTGCAAATCCGCGCTGCGATTGTGGAAACCATGAAGAAACAGATTTAGCACTACCGAGTTGAGCAGAACTATAAATCCCCCTATAATTAGCAAACAAACCAAAAGGGAAATATAGTTATCTGCGATTGCTCCCAACAAAAGAGCGACAGAAACGCCGATCGCGCCAACTCCAATAATATAGCGCTCGTTAAACTTGTCTAGTAATTCACCAGCTACAAGTAAGCCAATAATAGGTAGGAACTGCGCTGCTGAAGACAGCAAACCTATCTGAGAGTTACTAAGCGAGAAATCTTTCTTAAAAAATTTAGCTAAAGGACCAATCCCTTGAACAAAGAAGCAGGCTGATGCTTGAGCGATAGTGGCAACAAGCAATACAATCCATCTATAATAATTTTTTCTATAAATTTATTATTGCTCACTCAGCCCCCTCCAATTAAAGTGTATTCCAATGAGGTAGCCTTTTTTAATGATTGCAATAATAAATTGTGTATTTTATGCTGATTACATAAAAATCTGTCCATACTATTGGTATTAATATGAAAACTAAGGAATATGCTTAATTTAAGGAAATAAGCTATTATGTGTCGTGCAAATTTGATACGCTAGCGATATAAGATAAATTTTACAAACATTGGCTCAGCCGGCATTAAGCGCTCTTTATAAAAGAAGCTATATTTTGGCAAGCTTTTTCAAAATAATTCTCAAAGCTTTCTTCAGTCACATAGCCCAGATGCGGTGTGCAAAGAACTCTATCTGATTGCAATAATTTGCTCTCATATACTGGCTCGCTGTCATAAACATCCAGTGCAAAGTAAGTTGAATTTTCCAAACTTAGTATTTTTTCTATCGCCCCTTTTTCAACCAAAGCTGAACGCGCTGTGTTAACAAAAATAGCATGTGGTTTCATGCTCAATAGATTATCTAATTTTATGATTTCTCTGGTTTTATCGCTTAAACGTAAATGGACAGATATAATGTCAGGACGTGTAAAAAATTCATCTTTTGAATGCGTAAAATGATAACCTAAATTTTTTGCTTCTTGCGTTGAACGCTCGCTCCCATAAACCAAAATGGACATGCCAAAAGCTTGAGCATATTGAGCAACCATTTTACCAATACGGCCAAACCCGAATATTCCAAGAGTAGCCCCTTTCATTTGGTTGCCAAATGTTGTTTGCCATCGTCCTTTTTTCATATCAGACACAGATTTATAGAGTTTTCTACGCGCAGACATAATTAAGAGCCAGGCAAATTCAGCAGCAGAAGTTGGATCTCCACCACCGTCTAATATTTCAATTCCTAAGTCTCTACAAGCTTCTATATCAATATGTGAACCTATAGGGCCTGTTTGGCAGATTAATTTTAAATTTGGCAGTTTCAGGAGAAGATTTCTATCAACTATAGTCCGCTCTCTGATTAAGATAAGAATATCTATCTCTTTGAGCTTATCTTCTAAATCACATTCTTTAGCTAAATTATTTATAACCAGCACTTCATGCGATTTCATTAATTTTGTAATAGACTGTAATGTTAGGGTGGCTTTTTGATAGTCATCTGGAATTAATATTTTCAATTTAAACCTTCCGTTTCATTCATCAATATTTGAGCTCATTATTTCATTTCTAAAACAACCAAAAAGCAATCTCATCGCTGATATTTTGACATAACACCAAGCCTATTAACAAATTATCCCCCTTGATTTCATTGTTATTTCTAGCAACGGTAACAAATAATGATTAAATCAAAAAGTTATATTTGTAGTAAGGGATTAGGTGCTTATTGATTCTATTATGTTTTTTTATCTCTATCCCTAACTTTTTTGGAGCTTTTGTATCGATTCAAGGGAGAGTTTTTTGCGATCTGCGCTCTTGGTATAAAGAGATGCCATACTGTCATTTGTCCAGCCAAAGAGTGCTTTCAATTGCGATACCGTTGCACCCGAATTTGCTGCGCGTGTTGCTGCTAATTTTCTTAAGCCATGTGCTGATTTTTTGATACCTGCTTGGGTACAAGCATTATAAAATGTAATTCCGAAGCTTTTTTTGGGTATTTTTTTCCCGCGTTTACCACAAATGAATGTTTCTTCTCCAATAGGACCAACTTCAAGCGTTTTGGCTAATTCCGGTAAAATAGGTAGAAAGACATCTGTTT
>NZ_JBHIOI010000022.1:0-15212 GCF_042195415.1 Bartonella sp. CE47NXGY
TCGATGACATTGATAAGATCCGATTGTAACCAACGGGACAAAAAACCAAATTTTAAAGGTTTTGGGAGAGAGCCATTGGTTACATGACGGCGGAATGTTGAGACACTCATATGAAGCAATTTTGCACTTTCACGGTCTGTCAAAAGAATATCATTTTCTGTCATACTAAAATCCTTTCTATCAAAAAATGGTAACAAATCATAACTATTTATTAACCACATTTTGGTTCATTTGGAAAGATGTTTTATTTATAGAAAACAATATTTTATCATACAATTTTTGATGTGATAATTTATGACTCTTATTGAGAAAGAATGAGAGAGAAGAGAGAGAAAGTTATCCACAGATCATGGGGTTATGCACTCCATATCTTAAGATTGACCCGTGACATAAGCCGCCCATTTATCCATATAAACGCGGCGCTGTTCTAAATAGTCAGTACGACGATAGGCACGCTCTACTTGTCCTCCGACTGTATGACTTAGAATTGTTTCAGCAACCTCATAGGGGGCATCGGTTGTTTCAGCGAGCCAATCGCGTAAACTAGAGCGAAATCCATGGGGGCAGGCTTCAAGTTTATTGTCTCTCATGTATTGAGCCATACACTTCGTAGCAAGGGGACCGCGACCGGTTGCAGAAAAGAAGAAATCATTGCGAGAAAGTGAGCGCGCTTGTTTTAAAATGTCTAATGCTTCAGATGATAAGGGCACACGAAACTCTTTTGTAGTATCACGCTTTCCTTTCATATTTTCAGCAGGGATTGTCCAGATATCACCTTCAACTTGATCTTTATGAATATGACGTAAAGGGTTAGAGCGAACCCCTGTAAGGATAAGCAAACGCAAAGCCAGTTGTGTTAGGGTTGATGCTTCGCAAAGTGTTTGATAAAAAGCTGGTATATCTTTCCAATCCATTGCAGGTAAATTTTTGACTTTATGGCGTTGTTTTCCTAAAAGAGCGCGTGCTTTTTCTGTTGCTTGTAAATCAACATCCAAACCTAATGCAGCAGCATGTTTGAGACAAAGTTTGAGACGTATCAATGCTGTCCGAGCAGCTCCAGCTTTTGTATGCCAGATAGGGGCAAGTGTATTACGTATTTCTGTTTGTGTAATCTCTGACACAGGAAGACAACCTAATTTAGGGAGAATATGAAGTTGTAAAGGCGAAAACCAATGTCCATCTTTCCCATCCCCTTTTAATTCAGCTTTACGAGTTTCAAAAGTATCCAAGGCAATATCTTTTAAATAATGAAGATTGCTTATTGCCTCACGCTTTTGTTTCTCACGTTCTTTAATAGGATCACGCCCTTCACGTAAAACAGAGCGCCATTGATTTGCCAATTCACGGGCTTGTTTTAAAGAAACATCTCTTAAAGCACCCAAGCCCATTTCACGGCGCCGCCCATGAATGGTAAAACGGTAAATCCATTGAGCACCTCCATCTTTACGCTTATGAAGTAACAAGCCGGCACCATCATTATATTTGCCAGCCCCCAATGTTGCGACAGATCTTGCATTAAGACGGTTCATAAGAGCCATTTTTATTCCTTTCTTATACAAATTTGATCCATACACTCATCCCACTTGTTATGTGCAAATGAGTGGTTTTGATTGATTCAAGATAAACAGCTTTGAAATGAGAGACTCTTACGATATTCGAGACTCTCATTCAACATACAGAACAGTGAATTATTATTATAAATCAATGCCTTGTAAAGTTGAAAACCGAACCGATAAACGTCCACAACTCTCCGACTTACGTGAATCTGGTTCAATCGAGCAAGATGCCGACATTGTTCTGTTCGTTTATCGTGAAGAATATTATCTCAAAAATGAAGAACCCAAAGAAAGCACTGCTGAGTATAACAAATGGCAAGAGGCAATGGAGCAAGCCAAGGGTAAAGCCGAGGTTATTATAGCAAAACAACGCCATGGTCCGACAGGAATCGTTCCCCTTGCCTTTCAACCCGACTTTACATGCTTTAGTGATTTGGAAAAATAGGAGCAGAAAAATGCGTTAAAGAGAGCTTTAAATACCCTTTGAAAGGCATTTGAAGACCCTTTGAGAACATCTTTAAAACTCTTTGAGAAAAAATAAATTGGTACAAAACCTAGTGGCAAAATATACAAAACCCGCTGGCAAGCTGTAGTTTGACACTAGGTTTTATACTAAGTGGGAAAAGGTGGGATTAGGTAGGAATACGTGATAATTTGTTGTTTTTATGTATAAAATTTAGCATTAAAAGCGCGTTTTGTCAAAATAGATTTTGACACCTAAAATTGTAAAAAAGAGCGAAAATCAGAAAAAAGTGCGTTTTCATGGTAAAAATGAAAGAAGGCTTTGAAAGGTCTGTGAAACCCCTGTGAAAAATTTTAAAAAGTCTGTGAAAGCCCAGAAAACCGCCTTTGAAGACCCTGTGAAAAAAATTACTCCAAAAGTTCAATTGACTCCAAAATCAGCCAAAAATAACCAAAAAAGCAAAAAAGATATGCGCCATATGGCGCATATCTATTTTTTGTAAATATAATTCTTTAAAAACAATGTATTATTTCATTTTCTTAATGTAAAGAGAAACGCGCCTGTATTTTTCATTTTAGAGAGGCATTAAGTTGTATTTTATGTAGTTTCTGGATGTGCATTTTCAGCCTCTATTTGACGCTTTAAATGCAATTTTAGAAGAGGTAAAATAAGCTCGACTTCTTCCGTGTCGTTGATGTCTTGAACAAGCTCTTGCAGTTTTCCATAAAGTTCCGCCGCGCGTTCCACTATATCTTCAGGAGGGATTTTTATATTTGCATCGCGATAGGTTGTATAAGCTATGCGACCGAGTTTTTTCATCAATCCAGTAGGGATAGTTTGTGGTTTAAAACCAGCTTCTTTCGCTTTTGCCATGTCACTAAACATTTCGCCTTCACCAGTGAGAAGCCAATGAAAGTCTACACCATAAATTTTGTGATAGGCAATTACGATAGATGCTGGTGGCTCATTTATACCGAGCTCATAATTTGCAAGCGTATTTTTCGCCAAATCAAGAGATTTTGCAAAAGCACCACGTTCTTCGTTTCCGAGGATTCGTCTTATTTCACGCAGGCGTTTTGCCAATGGTGTTTTAGGTTCTGTTTCTAAACGTGCCAAAAATGCTCCTTATTCATATTGAGGTTTGTTTTAAGTTACGGGATTTTAAAACGTAAAGAGATTCCCCATTCATCTTAGAGAGGCATTAAGCCGTATTTTGTGTAGTTTCTAGATGTACTCTTTCAGCCTCTATTTGACGCTTTAAATGAATTTTAAGAAGAGGGAAAGTTGCTTCTACTTCTTCCGTGTCGTTGATGTCTTGAACAAGCTCTTGCAGTTTTTTATAAAGTTCCGCCGCGAGTTCCGCTATATCTTCAGGGGGGAGTTTTATTTTAGCATCGCGATAGGTTGTATAAGCTATGCGACCAAGCTTTTTCATGAGACCAGCAGGGATGGTAGGTGCTTTAAAACCTGCTGCTTTCGCTTTTGCCATGTCACTAAACATTTCGCCTTCTCCAGTGAGAAGCCAATTGACGTCTATACCACAAATATTTTTGTAAATTACTAACATTGATGAAGGCGGTTCGCGTAAGCCAGTTTCGTAATTATACATAGTACTTTCTGGTACTGTAAGATGATCAGCAAACTGCTTGCGCTGAGTAAAACCAAGAGCGATCCGTACTTCACATAACCGCTTTGCCAGTTCTGTTTTAGGTTTTTTTTCAGATCTTGCCAAAAAAAATCACTCCAGATTTACATTTAGGGTTGACAAATTTATAAATGTAAATCATAACTATTATTACCGCCCGATATAGAGGGCAGATATTTTACAATTAACCCCACAAAAAACGGATGTGGGAGCATCCGTTTGAAGCAGGAGCGAAGTTATGACAACCACACAAAAATGGGATCGCCATAGTATTTTAGCTGAGCTACGCCGCCGTAATATGACCTTGGCGGAGCTCGCGAAAGCTTATCAACTATCGTCATCCAGTGTTCAACACATTTGGACACGGTCTAACGAGAAAGCCGAACGTGCTATTGCCGATTTTATCGGTTTGCCCGTTGAGCAAGTTTTTAGCGACCGCTACCCCAAAAGTCGCCGTCGCATTTTTAAAGCAGCAAAACATGCCAACACAGATTCGCGTGCGCATTCTGCTTTGCGCGGTAATGCTGCTTGAACTTCGTTACACGGCTTTGCGTTTTTGCGCATTTGCCATGAATTTAAATACCATAAGATAAAAAGGTTTATCAATGTCTAAAGATCAGTACGAAATAGGCAAGATAAATTGCATAGAGTTGCATCATAGAACAGCCGTTTGCATGGGTTGGTTCTGGCGATTAGATGGTGGTCATATTGTTTTTATAGGGGGTGGTTATGGTTGCTGCTTGTAATTTATGGACCCCAGAAGCCAGAAGCGATATCGTTAATCCTTATTCGGAGGTTGAACGTTTGGAAGCTATGCTTGCCTGTTCTTTTAAGGCGGTGAGTAGTGGATTTAAACATTTGCCAATCCGGTATATTATTGACCCTCCGCACTGCTTATTTGATGCGGCGTTAGCACGACAGATTGTTATTCATATTTTGCATTATCAGTTTGAGGTGCCGCGGCGGCGTCTTGTTGCCATGCAAGAGCGTGAACGCACTGCTGTTGCTCGTTCTTTGCGTACCATTAACCGGCGTTTGGAAGAACCCGTTTTTGCGAAAGCTTATCGAAGATGGGCGGGGCGTGCGATGGATTTATTCTTTAAAGAGATCAGAAAGGCGGGGGCGTGATGGCACAGTTTCAAAAGCTTGCTCTTGATGTGATTGTGGTACCGGAGCGTATACGCCCTGTGGATGATGAGCATGCCAAGGCACTTGCACAATCAATGGCGCGGGAGGGATTGATGAATCCGATTACGGTGCGCCATACCCCCAATGCTAAGGAAGGTAATTACACGCTTATTGCTGGTGCGCATCGGCTTCGTGCTGCTGAGCTTTTGGGCTATAGTGACATTGATGCCGTTGTGGTGCAGGCTGATAAGGACAATGCCGCGCTTTTAGAGGTTGCTGAAAACCTCTTTCGCAATGAATTGTCAGTGATTGATCGTGCGCTTTTTGTCCAGACTTACCGCGAATTGTGGGAAAAGAAGTATGGGGAAATTAAGGTTGGTGGGGACAGAAAATCAAAGGGTAAACATTACCCTTTGATCGGTGGTAATCAATATACAAAGGACAAAGTGGCAAAGGTGCAACTTGCACCTTTGCCAAATGATGGTTCTTCAGAGCACCATGAAACTGGGTGTGAAGGGGATGAAAAATCAAAGGATCAAGTTGATCCTTTGATCGGTGATGAGAAATTGGGACAAGTTGTCCCTATTTCTTATACAGATGAAGAAAATGGTAAAGGGACAGTTTTATCTTTTTCTAAACATGTGGCGGATCGTATTGGTTTGTCTCAAGTTTCAGTAAAACGTCTTAACAGCATTGCTCAGCATTTACAGCCGGAGTTGCGTTCTGTTTTGCGGGGGACGGCATTGGCGGATAATCAAGCGCAATTGTTGAAATTAGCCAAGATGGAGCCGGTTGCGCAACGGCGGGTGGCAATTGCTTTGCAACAGGTTGAGGGGGATTTGAGGCGGGCTGTTGATTTGGTCAATGGGATTAATACGCCGCCGCAAATTAATGAACAAGAGCGGGTTTTTGCTCAGTTATTGGGTGTTTGGCAGAGAGCAGATGCGCAGACAAAGGCGCGGTTTTATGATTATTTGAACAAGCAATCGGGGGAGGTGCTGTCATGAAGAGGCATGGTTGCGGGCAGCTTGATTTTTTCCAAAAGCCGGTTTTTCCTTGTCGTGAACCCGTTGCGCAGATTGATTTAGGGCGGTTTCGCTCACGCATTAAGCGAGCGATGGCGCGGGCTTTGAGAGAATGCCGGCATGAGCGCAGTGTGATTGCGGAGCGTATGGCGCATTATTTAGGGATTGGGTGTTTAAGTAAGGCCAGTTTGGATGCTTATGTTGCGGAAAGTAAGCAGGTGGATATTTCCCTGCCGCGGTTTAAGGCATTTGTGCGGGCGACAGAGGCATTTTGGCTTTGGGATGAGGTGGTGAGTGAAGATGGATTGTTGCTGTTGCAAGGGGATGAGGCACGTTTAGCAGAAATTGCGCGGTTGCAGCAGGAACAGCGGGAGATTGCAGCGCAATTGAAAGCCATGCGCGCAACGCCGGTTCGCATTAAAAGGGGGCAGCCATGAAGGAATGGTTTACTATTGCCGAATTGGCTGAGGCAGCTTTGCCAGGGTTGCCGAAAAGTAAAGGTGGATTGCGTAAGATTTTGGCGACCACATGGCGTCATCAAAGTGGATTGACACGTAAAGTTAAAGGGGTTTCTCGACCTATTGTAGAAGTTCACATTTCCTTATTGCCGGAGGGGGCACGGGCGGCATTGTTGGTGCGGTTTGGTGGGGCTGTTGATGTGAAACAAACGCAAGGGGAGCAAAAGACAAGTATTTGGGTGCGTTATGAGGGGCTTTCAAAGGCGCATAAAAGGCGCTGTGAAGAGCGTTTGAAGGCACTTTGCTTTTGGGAAGATTTGCTCCATGCCGGTATGGGTGTGCATGATGCGGCAAGTTTGAGTGCGGTGCAATTTGGTGTGAGCCGGATGTCGCTTTTTAATTGGCGGCAGATGGTGGAGGGGTATGAGCGCCCTGATTGGTTGGCAGCTTTAGCGCCTTGTTATGGTGAGGAGAATGTTTCGCAATTTGCGCCGTGTCATGAGGGGGCGTGGGAGGTTTTTTGTTCGGATTATTTGCGCCCCTCTAAACCTGCTTTTTCAGCATGTTATCGGCGGATGGTTTCGGTTGCGCAGGAGCGGGGTTGGCAGCCCATTCCTTCAGAGCGGGCTTTGCGGCGTCGTTTTAAGGCGCAAATTTCCAAAGCGGTTGTGGTTTTAGCACGTGAGGGAGAAGAAAAGGCAAAAAAGCTTTATCCAGCCCAACGGCGTGATCGCTCGAGCCTGCATGCACTGCAAGCTGTGAATATGGACGGGCATAAGCTGGATGTTTTTGTGAATGTTCCTTGGACAGAAAAGCCTGTGCGGCTTTATTTGATTGCGATACAAGATCTTTATTCGGGCAAGATTTTATCGTGGCGCTTATCGGATGCTGAGACTTGGGAAATCGTTCGTTTGGTGATTGGGGACATGGTGGAAGCTTATGGCATACCAGAGCGCATGACCTTGGATAATGGGCGTGCCTTTACCAGCAAGTGGATTTCTGGAGGTGTGCAAAACCGCTTTCGTTTTAAGATTAAGCCGGATGATCCGCAAGGGCTTTTGACGAGTTTGGGGGTGCAATTGCAATGGACCACCCCTTATAGCGGACAGTCTAAACCGATTGAGCGGGCATGGCGTGATCTGGCAGAAGCGATTTCCAAACATCCCTTTTGTGCGGGGGCTTATACGGGCAATAAACCGGATGCCAAGCCTGAAGATTATGGCAAGCGCGCGATAGGATTTGAAGCGTTTAAAGCCCATGTTGGGGCGCAAATTGTGGCACACAATGCGCAAGCAGGGCGTAAGGCGGTTAATTGTGCGGGGCGCAGTTTTGATGAGACCTTTACTGAGAGCTTGCAAGCCGAGGGGACGATTATTCGGCAAGCAACGGCGGCACAACGGGCTTTATGGCTTTTAACCTCTGAGGCGTTGCGTGCGCAAAAGGGTACGGGGGAGATTCATTTTTATGGCAATCGTTATTGGGCGCGGGCGTTGAATGAGCATGCGGGGAAAAAAGTGATTGTACGCTTTGATCCGGATAATTTGCATCAAGATTTACGGGTTTATGATTTGAACAATCGGTTGCTTTGTCTGGCACCATGCCTTTGTGATGTAGGTTTTTATGACCAGCAGGCGGCGCGCTTGAATGGGCGTTTGCGTAAAGAATATGTGAAGGCTGTTAAAGCAGAAAAACAGCTAGCGGCAAAGCTTGCACCTGATCACTTGGCCGATGTTTATGGGCGCCTTGAGAAAAAGGATGAAGCGTTCAAATCTAAGCTTCCGATAAAGCCAAAGGTGAGCCGCTTGATGCCAAACAATGTGGGGAATTTAGCTTTGAAAGCAGACGATGATGAGGTTTTGGGGGAGGAAGAATTCAGTCAACACTTGCATAAAGCTTTGAGAAAGCTTTCCGCCTCTGATGAGGGGCGTGAGGTGATCAAGTTTCCTAAACGATAGGAAAGGAAAGAGGGGGGATTTGTAAGAATTCTCAAAAGGAAGCTGGTTTTGTATCGCGTACCAGGTTGAAGCGTTAACAAAGAAAGGGGGGAGGAATCTTAATCCTTTAAAAGTCTAATCAATACATGAAGTTTCTAGGTATCTTTGCCTGATCGGGTGAGATGCGTGGAGTTAGCAAGTTCCCCGATGTGTGAGAAAGAGAGGGGATTTGCAAGGTTAGCCGTTTTAGTATCGCGTACGGCTTTTAAATGTTCATTCTAAAGACAAAAGATAAGGGGCGGGTGGGAGCCCTTCCCCTTATCAATAGTCTAAAATCAATACGAGAGGGGAATATACATGAAAAACGCGATAAATGCAACGGTCGATAAAAATCCTTGGGCGCGACCTAAAATCCAGCCCAATGGAACAGCACAAAACCGCAACAGTGATGACATTGCTTTATGGAATGAGCTTGTGGATGCAGTGAGAGCTTTGGGGCAAATGAATGATTGGTCGAAAGCAGAGGTGGCGCGGCGCATAGGCATGCCGGATGGGACGTTTTCGCAATGGTATGCGGGCAGTTATGCGGGACAGTTGGGGAAGCAAAATGCAAAGGTTCAACAATGGGTTGAGGTTTTAAAGGAAACGGCGGGGTTTTTGGAGAAGATCCCTGAAAAACCAGCCTTTCAGAGGAATCGAATTGCCAGTGAGATCATTGACACTTTAACACTGGCACAAAGTACGGGGGATATGGTGATGATTACGCTTGATGCGGGCAGTGGTAAGACCGAAACTTGCCGTCATTATCGCTCTACCCGCCCGCATGTTTATCTGGTGACAGCCAGCCCGCATACGCGCAGTGTTCACGGTATTTTGAATGATATGGCAGCAGAATTGGAAGTGGTGGAATATAATCCCACCCGCTTAACGCGTGCGATTGGCAAAAAGTTAGAGCGTGTTGGTGGCGGAACATTGTTGATTGTTGATGAGGCGCAAAATTTAACGGATGAAGCGATTAATCAGTTGCGCCACTTTGTTGATATCAATGGTACGGGGTTGGCTTTGGTTGGCAATGATGAAATCTCTGGACGGTTGGTTCATCGTCAAAATGGTCCCTCTTATGCGCAAATTAAAAGCCGATTGGCGATGCATCTGAAACGGCGCAAGCCCTATAGTGAGGATATTGCAGCGCGCATTCATGATTGGGGGATTGAAGATGTTGGTGCGATAAAGTTTTTGACAGGGATAGGCTTAAAGGCTGGAGCTTTGCGGCAAATTGACAAAACCATGATGTTGGCACGCATGGCAGCGCTTGGAGATGGGTGTGAGGTGACTTTGAAACATGTCAAAGCGGCATGGAAAAACCGTGACGTGGAGGAATTGGCATGATCTCTTTATGCGACAAAGAATTATCCGATACGCTTGTTGGTCTTTATGACGATTATCAATGCGGTTTTGATATTGGAGAAAAGCTTAAATTGTGTGTTGATTTGGCGTTATTGCTTGAATTGGAGTTGAGTGTTCACCGTTTGGGGGAAGCGGATGCGGTTTTGGAAGGCCAAGTTGCAGAAGTTTTGGCTGAGTGTGACAGCTCTGATCGAGATGAAGATAAGAGCAATCGTGTGATTTATATGGATTTTGGAGGAAGCAAATGATGGAACGTAACCCTTATATGGTAAGAGATAGCTTGATTGCTTTGCGCTCTGCCTTTTTACAGTATGAGGTGAATGGCATTTTTATGCATGGACAAGATGTTCGAGAATTGAATGAGTATTTGCGTCGTTTGGCAGGCTATAACCACGTTTTAAGTCATGAGCTTATGCGGTGTCGTTGGCAATTGAAAGCGGGATGTGCGCCTTCTTCAGGGGATGTTGTGCCATTTCGTCGTTTTCAAAAAACATAAGGAGGAAGTTGGTGATGAATCCACAAATTGAACTTGAAGGTACGCGTTATATGAAGGATGCAAAAGGGGCTTTGGTGCCGGTAAGTTTGATCCGCCCTGCGGATTTGTTAGAGGATGAAACGGTGCGCAAAATTATGGGTTTTGCGAAAGAATTATCGGCAAGGATTGCACGTTTTAACAACCATACGATTGCGGATTTGAGTGATTTTGATAGCTTGCTTGCGCAAGAATATGGTGTGGAGCGGCGTGGCAAAAAGGGCAATTGTACTTACACAAGCTTTGATGGTTTGCAACGTATTAAGGTGCAAGTTCAGGAAAGTGTTGATTTTGGACCGCAATTGCAAATTGCCAAAAGCCTTCTTGATGAGTGTTTGAATGAATGGTCTGCGGATGCACGCCCTGAAATCCGTGCGATTATTACGCGTGCTTTTAATACGGATAAAGAAGGCAAGGTGAATCGGGGCGAGATCTTTATGCTGTTGCGTTTGGATATTGATGATCCACGCTGGAAAGAGGCGATGCGTGCCATTCGTGAAGCGATCCGTGTGACGACATCTAAGGAATATGTGCGTTTTTATGAACGCGATACATTAGAAAGCGCTTGGCGTGCTGTGACCATTGATCTGGCGAAGACATGAGGGGGGAGAGATGTCTTTAGCTGTCCTTCATATGGGAAAACGCGCGTTAGGTCTTGATGATGAGACCTATCGCGCACTGCTCTATCGCTTGACAGGCAAGCAATCGGCGAAAGATTTGAATTTTTCAGAAAAGCACTTGGTTATCGCTGAAATGAAAGCGTTTGGTTTTAAGCCGAATGGGAAGCGTTTAGAGGGGAAATATGCTAAGAAGCTCCAGGCGCTCTGGATTGCTGGGTGGAATCTTGGCATTATTCGTGATCGTTCAGATAAGGCGTTGCTTGCCTTTGTGAAAAGACAGACAGGGATTGATCATATTCGTTTTTTACGCGATAGCGATGATGCATGCAGAGCCATTGAGGCGTTGAAAGGTTGGTTGCAGCGTGAGGGTGGGGTTGACTGGAGAGGAAAAAACCGCGAAGATTCATGGAGGAAGAAACCAAGCATTTCCATTTTGTGTGCCCAATGGAAGTGTTTGAATCCCGATGCTATGTTTGAGCTTGGGGCTTTTCATCAAAGTGTTATGGCGTTAAGTGGTAAAGCTTTGGGTGAGATGAGTGGGGGCGACTTTAGAGAAGTGATGAATGTTTGGGGGCGGAAAATCCGTAAAGGTGTTAAAAGCGAGGGGTAAGCATGTATGCAAGAGGAAATCTATAGCGATTTTCCTGCCTTATTGCGTGAAATAGCTGATGTTGCGGGCAGTGAAGCAGCATGGAATATGATGCGGGCTTTTGGTGGACGAGAAGTTTATATACCCGGGCGTCTTGAGAGTGCGGATTGGTTGATTGAAATTGTTGGGTTTGAAGAGGCGCAGCAACTCATCAACCATTTTTGTTTTAATGGTTCGGGAGTGCGTCTTCTTATCCCCCTTGGCAGAGATGCTGAACGGCGGCAAAAAATGGTGCAAGCGTTGCAAAAAGGCTGGTCGGTGGATGCTGCCGCTGCTGTTTCTGGTATGCATGTGCGCACAGCCTATCGCTTGAAGAAGAAAATTTCTTTGCAAGAACCACAAGGTTCGTTATTTTCAGAGTTTTATGAGTATTGAGAGTTTTGACTGACAGTGTCAGGCTTATATTGGGGGTTTGAAATCCGATAAACTGCGAATGAATTTTTATTCATTGAGTGGTTTGTTATGGTTTCAATAGATGCTTCTTTTCTTCATCGCCTTGCGCCTAAATTGGCGCATCATGCGCGCCAAGATTTTATTATTGTTGAAATGGCACGCGTGTTGCCTAAAGCTTTATCTTATGGGGCACTCACAACACCGTTGCGTATTGCACATTTTTTAAGCCAATGTGCCCATGAGAGTGATGGCTTTTTTACTGTTTGTGAATATGCCTCAGGGCGCGCTTATGAGGGGCGGCGTGATTTAGGCAATGTCAACCCTGGGGATGGGGTGCACTTTAAGGGGCGTGGTTTGATCCAGTTGACGGGGCGCAATAATTATCGTCGTTTTACGAAGTTTTGGCGCCTAGTCGATGAACAAGCGGTTGATTGTGAGGCATTTCCGCAAGAGCTGGAAAAGTTTCCAGCAGCGCTTTGGTCTGCTGTTTGGTTTTGGCAAATGAAAGGCTTGAATAGGCTGGCTGATCAAGATGATTATCTAGGGATTACCAAGGCGATCAATGGGGGAAGAAATGGACTTGTGCAACGTTTGATTTATTTGAACCGCGCCAAAAAGCTTTTGGGACTTGGAGGCGAGGTAAAGGCATGAAGCCCTCTTATCGTGGTTCTAGGCTCTATTTATGGTGGTCTTTTTGGTTTGCTTGGGGGGTTATTTTTTTGCTTGTTTCTGGTGGTTTGTGGGGGGCTCCGCATATTGTTGATATGGCGAGCATTTCTATTCCTTCGATGGTGGCGATTATTGTTGGCAATCTGGGGGTGCATCGTGGCTTTGGCTCGTTGGATTTTTCTAATAGGAAACATTCCCATAAGCGGCATAGCAGCTCCTATGATGGGGTGGAGATAACGAGGTGGGGAGATAAAAGCAATGTTTAGCCCACTTTCAAAACTGTCTTTTGGTCTGCTTTTTTTGGTCAGTGTGATGTTGGCGGCTTTTGGCTTTATGAAAGCGCAAATTTTAAAGGCGGAAAAGGCGCGTGATTTGTATTGGCAGTTGGAGATTGCCAAGGCTTCAGCACGTGCACTGCTTGTACAAGAGCGACAAAGACAAGCAGCGTTGGAAGCTGAGCATCAAGCGCAAGGGGTGATTTCGGCTTTGGAACAAAAGCTTACAAAAATGGAGGAAGTCAATGGGAAGTTGCCGGTTACTGGCGGTGGCATTGGGCTTGAGCGTGTGCGCTTGCTCAACACACAAGCCGGTGGGTAGCCTTTCTTATCATTTTTTATCGGTTGAATTGCCGCCTGTTGTTCGCATGGCGTGTGCCCGCCCAGCTTTATTGCCAGAGCGTGCTTTGAATGCGCGCGAAGTGGTGCATTATTGGAGCCGTGATCGTGCTGCTTTATTGATTTGTGAACAGCGTAGAAAAGCTGCGGAGCGGGCGATTTTAGGCAAAAGAGAGGGGACTTTTAAGTGAATTTGGATATCAGTGTTGCCAATGGCTGGTTGTCTTTATTGTTATCGGTTATTGCGATTTGTGGGGTTTTGAGAGCCTATTTTTCTTCCGGTGCGCGGGAAATGCTGAAAGATATCACGGCGCTTAAAGAGCGTGTGCAAAAGTTAGAAACAGAGATGGACTTTTTGCCTGATCGTGATGCGCTGCAAAGATTGGAAGTGAATATGGAGAAATTGAATGGTCGTCTCAACACGCTTTCTGCACAATTACAACCGGTGGCAGCCATTGGTGAGCGCTTGCAAGAGTTTTTGTTGGAGAATGCCAAGAAATGAAAGCAGATATGGATAAAATCATCCGTGAAGAAGCGCGGTTGATTATTTTAAAAGGGCTTGCTTGTGAGCGCAGTGAAACTTTATCGAGTGCGATGATTGAGCGGCTTTTATACAGTTATGGCATCAGACGCGATCGCGATTTTGTGCATAATGAACTGGCATGGATGGAAGATCAAGGTGCTGTTACTTTAAAATGTGTGGGTTCGGTTTTTCTTGCGGCATTAACAGAACGGGGAGCGCGTCATTTAGACCGAAGCTTTTCCATTGAGGGGATTAAGCGGCCTAAACGTTCATCAATAAAAGACGAGGTGAAGGATGCGCAAGGTCGGGCGTGGACGTTTAACGGCGATTGATTTATTGCCGCAAGCTTGTGATCAAATTATTGCTGCTGCTGCTGAGGCTTTAAATGGGCGTGAGAAGACGCAAAAAGCCATTTATGATGAATTTAAAGCAGCTTTGAAGGCTTTAAAAAAAGAAATGGGTTTAAGCTTTTCTATACCCTCCTTTTCCAGTTTTAATCGGTATTCTTTGCGGCTAGCCGTGATGTCACGGCGCCTAGAACAGACAAGAGAAATTGCCGCAAGCCTCTCGCAGCGCTTTGATGCTAAAGCTTCTGATAATATCACTCTTTTGACGGCGGCAGCGATTAAGGAGTTGATTTTTTCAACGTTGAGCAGTGGGAAAAACCTTTCGCCAAAGGCAGCACAAGAATTGGCCAATGCGCTTAAAGGCGTGTTGGCGGCTGAACATTTGTCGACCACCAGACGGCAAAAGTTGGAAAAAGATTTTACCAGCAAAGCAAGCAAAGCGGTTGACGCAGCAGCAGCGGCGGCGGGGCTCTCAGAAGAAACAGCGCGAGCTATTCGTGCGCAGGTGTTGGGGGTAAAACATGGCTGAACAGCCCTTTTCAAAAAGTCATGTCTTTGATCATCAAGGTGGTTTTGATATTTGGCGGAAAAGTACTTTTCCCAAAGAGAGTGATCCCTTAGCGGAAGGCGTTTTGATGGCGCATCAACGGGCATGGATTGAAGATAAGTCCCCATTAAAATTGGTGGAAAAGGGGCGGCGGACCGGCATTACTTTTGCAGAAGCTTTGGATGATACACTGATTGCAGCGGCGGCACGTGAAGCGAGGGGCGATAATGTTTTTTATATTGGTGACACCAAAGACAAGGGGCGGGAATTTATTGGCTATGTGAGCCATTTTGCTTCGGCAATTACGAGCCATAGTGGGGATGTTGAGGAATTTTTATTCTCTGATCAAAGGGCGGATGGTTCAACGAAATATATCTCTGCTTATCGGGTGCGTTTTGCTTCGGGGTTTCGGGTTGAGGCGCTTTCTAGCCGCCCTGAAAATATTCGCGGACTACAGGGCATTGTGGTGATTGATGAGGCGGCATTTCATCAAGATGTGCGCGCTGTTTTGGATGCTGTCAATGCTTTGCTCATTTGGGGAGGCAAGATCCGCGTGATCTCCACCCATAATGGTGTGCTCAATCCTTTCAATGAATTGATCCGTGAAGCACGAGCAGGTAAGGTTCCTTTTTCGGTGCATTGTTACCCCTTTGGTGTTGCTGTTAAAAATGGCTTGTTTAAACGGGTTTGTGCCATGAAGGG
>NZ_JBHIOI010000022.1:15312-17090 GCF_042195415.1 Bartonella sp. CE47NXGY
CCTTTTTCGGTGCATTGTTACCCCTTTGGTGTTGCTGTTAAAAATGGCTTGTTTAAACGGGTTTGTGCCATGAAGGGGGAGGTGTGGAGTCGAGCATCTGAGCAACAATGGGAAGAGCAAATTCGTGCCTCTTATGGGGTGCGTTTGGCTGCTATGCGCCAAGAATTAGATGCCATACCAGCCGATCAAGAAGGGGCGGCTTTAACACGTTTGCAGATTGAAAATTGTTGTGCTCCGGGTATTGCGGTGTTGCGTTTTGCTTGTGTGGATGATTTTAAAAATCAATCGGAACATCAACGAAGTGTTGCTGCTTTTGCTTGGTGTGAGAAGCATATAAAACCTCTTCATGCTGGGCTTGACCGGCGGCGCCAACATGTTTTTGGTGTTGATTTTGCGCGGAGTGGCGATGCGACATCGATTGTGGTGATGGAGGTGGGACAAGATTTGGTGCGCCGTGTACGGTTTATGGTGGAATTGCGCAATACGCCGTTTGATCAACAAAGAGAGATTTTATTTTATGGGGTGAATGGTTTGCCGCGTTTGATGGGCGGCGCGTTAGATGCGCGGGGCAATGGGGCTTATTTAGCCGAAAAAGCGGCGCAACGTTATGGAGCTCTTGTGAAGGAAGTGCCCTTGTCACAAAGTTGGTATGGCAAGGAAATGCCGGCTTATTTAGAAGCTTTTGGGGATGGGACGATTGTTTTGCCGCGCGATAGTGACATTGTTGCCGATCATCAAGCGCTTGCTTATGTCAATGGCATTGTGAAAATTCCAGACAATCATCGTTTTAAAGGCAGTGACGGTTTTATGCGCCATGGTGATAGCGCGATTGCTTGCGCTTTGGCTTATTTTGCCAGCCGCCAAACTCCTGAAATTTATGATTATACTCCTGTGAGAGAGGCTTATCGTTTTGATGAAAGCTCGCTCTTTTCAACGCCTTTTTTTTCAACAATGCGATCAAAAATTTATTGATGGGATGATGAGATGGTAAAACTTGTAGATCAGTGGGGCAGGGCGCTTAATATCAAAGGGTTGGAGCGAGAAGTTGCAAGCCCTACCGTTGGCGGTGTTCGTGATGTGTGGTCACAAACCATTGTCAGTGGTCTGACCCCTGCGCAACTTGCTGATATTTTACAACAGGCAGCAGAGGGTCATCCAGAGCAGTTTTTCCAACTTGCCGATGATATGGAAGAGCGTGATTTGCATTATCGTGCTGTGCTTGGCATGCGTAAAAATGCTCTCACAGGGGTGGAGCCTGGAGTGATTGCCGCAAGCAATAGTGCACAGGACAAAAAGATAGCAGATGCGGTGCGGGAAGTGATTAGTGCGCCTACCTTTGTTGATGATTATGTGACGGATTTATTGGATGCTTTGGGGAAAGGTTATGCGGTTGTAGAAACCTTGTGGGACAAGAGTGCCAAGGAATGGTGGCCGGTTGCTTGGAAATGGCGTGACCAGCGGTTTTTTCAATTGGATCGGCGGGATGGTTTTCATTTGCGTTTAAAAGAAGAGGGGTCTTTTAATGGAAGTGAATTGCCTGCTTATAAATTTTCTATTCACAGACCCAAGTTAAAAAGCGGTTTGCCTATTCGTTCTGGGCTTGCGCGGCTTGCAGCTTGGGCATTTCTCTTCAAGTCTTATACACTGAAAGATTGGATGGCATTTTTAGAAGTTTATGGCATGCCTTTGCGTGTGGGTAAATATGGGGCAAGCTCTTCTCATGAGGAGCGACGGGTTCTCATTCAAGCAGTGCGTGATTTATCCAGTGATGCGGCAGC